>NZ_JBSFLZ010000050.1:0-43283 GCF_053599315.1 Saccharopolyspora sp. NPDC000995 | reverse complement strand
GGCTGTAGGAGCCGCGCAACTGGTAGCGGACCCGTTCCCGCACCTCCCGGCTGCCCGCCATCAGATCTTTGACCAATTTGCGCAGGGTCTTCTCCGCGCTGTTGGGGTTATCGGCCGGTTATAGGCGGTTTTGGAGGGCATCTGCTGCTGCTAGCAGGTCAGCTGCCCAACGGGCTCCCGGGCGGCGGCCCATTCTGTCGATCGGGCCCGAGACCGATATGGCCGCCACCACGTTGCCTTGGGCGTCGCGGACCGGGGCTGAGACGCTTGCCACCCCCGACTCCCTTTCCGCCACGCTTTGGGCCCAGCCCCTCCTGCGGACCTCCATGAGAGTTCTCTCGCCGTAGACCGCGTCCGCCACGACCGCTCTTTGGGTTGCGGGGTCCGACCAGGCCGCCAGGACCTTGGCTCCTGAGCCCGCCGTCATCGAGAGGGCCGTTCCCACCGGCACCGTGTCCCGCAGGCCGCTCGGGGGTTCCGCCGTCGCTATGCACAGGCGTTGCATTCCGTCTCTCCTGTAGAGCTGAACGCTTTCTCCCGTGACATCCCTTAACTTGGGCAGGACTGTCGTTGCTGCTTCGAGGAGGGGATCTACCGCTCCCCCCGCCAGTTCCGCCAGGGCCGCTCCTGGGCGCCAGCGTCCGTCCGAGCCCCTTCTCAACAGGCGGTGGACCTCCAGGCCGACTGCTAGTCGGTGCGCCGTTGCTCTTGGCAGCCCCGTACGGCTGCACAATTCGGCTAGGCCGCAAGGCTCGCTGGCCACCGCCTGCAGGACGGCCACCGCCTTGTCCAGTACTCCGATGCCGCTATGCTGTCCCACGTACCGATATTAGCTTCCCGGCATCTGGGAAGTCCACTCTGCGGGAAGGCCCTTTTTCCGGGTCTCGGCAGGCTCGACTGGGAGCAACGATGGGAAAAACGCTCGCGGAGAAGGTTTGGGAAGCGCACATCGTGCGCCGTGGTGAAGGGCACGAGCCAGACCTGCTCTACATCGATCTCCACCTGGTGCACGAGGTCACCAGTCCGCAGGCCTTCGAAGGGCTTCGGTTGGCGGGTCGGCCGGTGCGCCGCCCCGATCTGACGCTGGCCACCGAGGACCACAACGTGCCCACCACCGGGATCGACCTGCCGATCGCCGACCCGGTGTCCCGGACGCAGGTCGACACCTTGCGGAAGAACTGCGAGGAATTCGGCATCCGGCTGCACTCGATGGGCGACGCAGAGCAAGGCATCGTGCACGTCGTCGGGCCGCAGCTCGGCCTGACGCAGCCGGGCACCACCGTGGTCTGCGGCGACAGCCACACCTCGACGCACGGCGCTTTCGGCGCGTTGGCCTTCGGCATCGGCACTTCCGAGGTCGAGCACGTGCTGGCCACCCAGACGCTCCCGCTGAAGCCGTTCAAGACCATGGCCATCAACGTCGAAGGCGCCCTGCGCCCGGGAGTCACCAGCAAGGACGTGATCCTGGCCGTCATCGCGAAGATCGGCACCGGCGGCGGCCAGGGCTACGTCCTGGAGTACCGCGGCGAAGCGATCCGTCAGCTGTCCATGGAAGCCCGCATGACGATCTGCAACATGTCGATCGAGGCGGGCGCGCGGGCCGGCATGATCGCGCCCGACGGAACGACTTTCGACTACCTCCGGGGGCGCCCGCACGCCCCCGAGGGTGACGATTGGGACGCCGCCGTCGAGTACTGGAAGACGCTGTGCACCGACGACGACGCCACATTCGACGCAGAAGTTACGCTGAACGCCGATGAACTGACCCCGTTCGTCACCTGGGGCACCAATCCGGGGCAGGGCCTGCCGCTGGACGAGCAGGTGCCGGACCCGGCGCAGATCGTCGACGAAGGCGAGCGGTTCGCCGCCGAAAAGGCCTTGGCATACATGGGCTTGACCCCTGGGACGCCGCTGCGCGAGGTGTCCGTGGACACCGTGTTCCTCGGCTCCTGCACCAACGGCCGGATCGAGGACCTGCGCACCGCCGCCGAGGTCCTCAAGGGCCGCAAGGTCGCCGCGGACGTGCGGATGCTCGTCGTGCCCGGCTCGATGAAGGTCCGCCAGCAGGCGGAGTCCGAAGGGCTGCACGAGGTTTTCACCGCCGCCGGCGCGGAATGGCGTTCGGCCGGTTGTTCGATGTGCCTGGGCATGAACCCGGACCAGCTGACGCCGGGCGAGCGCAGCGCGTCGACCTCCAACCGCAACTTCGAGGGCAGACAAGGCAAGGGCGGCCGCACCCACCTGGTCTCCCCGCTGGTCGCCGCGGCGACCGCCGTGCGCGGAACCCTTTCCTCCCCCGAAGACCTCGACTGACAGTTTGACTCAGCTCGCGCAGGTGTCCCGGAGCGCAAACTCAGACGCCTCCTCGGGCCGGGATCCCCGGCGGGTGGGCACCGCTGACAGCTCAGGGGTGGTCACCGTGCGTGGGCCAAGCGGCTGCGCCGCTTCAAGGACCAAGACTGACATCCCGCCATCAGGAGCAGTGACGATGGAACCATTCAAGACGCACACCGGGATCGGTGTCCCGCTTCGCCGGTCCAACGTGGACACCGACCAGATCATCCCGGCGGTTTACCTCAAGCGGGTTTCCCGCACCGGCTTCGAGGACGCCCTGTTCGCCGCCTGGCGCGCGGACGAGAACTTCATCCTCAACCACGAGACCTTCCGCAACGGCAGCGTGCTGGTCGCCGGCCCCGACTTCGGCACCGGGTCGTCGCGCGAGCACGCCGTGTGGGCGCTGAAGGACTACGGCTTCAGAGTGGTCATCTCCAGCCGCTTCGCGGACATCTTCCGCGGCAATTCGGGCAAGCAGGGGCTGCTGGCGGCCCAGTGCGAGCAGTCCGATGTGGAGTTGCTGTGGAAGCTCTTGGAGAACGAGCCGGGCACCGCCGTGACGGTCGATCTGGAGCAGCGGACCGTGTACGCCAAGGACCTCACGGTGCCCTTCAGCATCGACGACTACACCCGCTGGCGGTTGCTGGAAGGGCTCGACGACATCGGCCTGACCCTTCGCCACGCCGAGACGATCGACACTTTTGAGCAAGCTCGCCCGAGCTTCAAACCGGCTACCCTGCCCGTTCGGCAGGGCTGATAGAGAAGCCTTCCGGGGTGAGTTTTTCCCGTTGTGAAAGGAAAAACTCACCCTCCGGGGGATAACTGAACAGTTGCTCCAGGAGCCCCGCGGACCCCGTTTCCCGGACGCGAATGCCCACGCCCCAACGAAAAAAAGAGGCGTGGCGAATGGCATTTGTTTGTCCGGGGCTTTACCGTTGACATTGAGTCGGCCCAACGGGGCCGTTGTTGTGTCCTGGGAGGGACTGAAGTGAACAAGGCCCAACTCATCGAGGCTCTGGCAGAACGCCTCGGAGACAAGAAGACCGCCAGCCAGGCTGTGGAAAGCGTTGTGGACATCATCGTCCGCAACGTCAACAAAGGCGAGAAGGTCAACATCACCGGCTTCGGGGTTTTCGAGAAGCGGGCCCGCGCCGCGCGCACCGCTCGAAACCCGCGCACTGGTGAGAGCGTGAAGGTCAAGAAGACCAACGTGCCCGCTTTCCGCGCCGGCACCCAGTTCAAGGAAGTCGTGGGCGGACAGCGGAAACTGCCGCGCGTTTCCGCTGCCAAGGCGGCCACCACCCGTGGTGCCACCACCAAGACCGCGGGCGCCACCAAGGTCGCTGCTGGTACTCGCGCCAAGGCCACCACCACCCGGGCGGCCGCGACGAAGACCACGACCCGCGCCACCACCGCCAACAAGGCGGCCCCGAAGCGGACCGCCACCAAGGCGACCGCTGCGAAGGCGACCCCTGCGAAGGCGACCCCTGCGAAGCGGGCGACGACGGCCAAGGCCACCACCACGAAGACCGCGGCCAAGACGACCCGTCCGGCTACCAAGAAGGCGACGACGACGCGCAAGTCCACGAAGAAGTGACCGCTCACTTCCGCAGCGAGCACAAGTGGACCGAGCGGGCGGCGAGGTAACCCCTACGTGGGTTACGAGCCGCCCGCTCACGGCGTTCGCCTGGTCGCCCGGTCATCGCCCTGACGTCAGGCGATGACCGGAAACGGCCGTGAGAAGGCCGCGACCGCCGGATCTCCGGCGGTCGCGCGGAAGTTGCCCGTGGGCGACGCGCAACGCTCACACGGCGGGATCAGCGCCGGAGGGCGCCCGTCCAGCACCTCGGCGCGCGTGGTGCGGTGCGGGCGCGGTCGTCAGCTGGAGCCGGGGCGTCGGCGGATCACCTCGCCGGCACCGAAATTCGTCGACGCATCCGTCTCCCTGGCGGGACCTGGTCTGTTCTCCGAAGCGGCGCAGCCGCTTGACCCTCCTTCGCAGCTTGCACCGCCGCGGGTTCTCAGGCTGTGCCCATCCGGTCGGGATTCTTGACGAGACCAGTCCCCAGCGTGGTGAATTGGCATTCTTGAGTCGGGGATCCGCCGAAACCAGATGGGCGCCTGAGGCCCCGCCATCCGCACCGCTATGCAAGAGGAGTCCGAAGGGCCTTCTCAGGCGAGCGGATCCGCGAGGTAGTCGGCTGCGGCCAGCCGCAACGCCGGACCACTCCCGTTGCTGGAATACTGGTCCCCGCTGAACGTCAGCGTCCACACGCTGCCCTTGCGGCTGGCCACCTCGCCGAGCGGCAACCCGGCGGAATCGGCCAGCCGCGCCACCAGATCCGGGATGACGCCGCCCTGGCTGCACACCACCGCGGGGCCCGCACCGGCCGCCACCCGCAGCATCAGGTTGACGGCCGTGTCCGGATCTCCCAGATAGCCCTCTTCGGAAAACAGTGGTTCGGTGGCAATCCCGATTCCGAAGTCTTCGGCGATCGGCGTCACCGTTTGTTCGCAGCGCAGTCGCGGTGCGGAATAGATCCGGGCCGGGCCGAACAATCGCAACAGCGAATGCAATGCATCGCGCTGTTGCCGTCCCGCTTCGGTGAGTGGCCGAAGGGTGTCGTCGCCAGCCCATTCGGAGCGTTTGCCCGCTTTCGCGTGCCGGACCAGCAACACGGTCGCGGACTCGGTCGGCAACTCCTCGAATGCATCGAGCACGCCGACGTCGTGCGGATAGCTCAGCCAGCCCCGTGCCTGGTCGGTACGCAGCCAGCGCAGTTCGTCCACTTCGTCGTTCGGCGCGAAGACCCCGTAACCCGCCCGCGCGGTGAAGTAGTCGACGACCTTCGGCGCTCGGCCGCCGTCGGATTCCGGCACCGAGTAGTTCACCCGCGTCAGGAAACGCGACAACACGCAGGAAAACCCGGTCTCCTCGGACACCTCGCGGACCGCCGCGTGCGCGGAGAGCTCGCCGGGGTCGAGCTTGCCCTTCGGCAGCGACCAATCGTCGTAGCGGGGCCGATGCACCAACGCCACTTCGGGGCCGTCGCCACCATCGCGCCAAAGCACCGCACCGGCCGCACGGACCGGGGCAGGCGGTGCGTCGACTGGTCCGGCGTCGATTCCGCCGGGCGCCGGCTGGTCCTCGGTCACGTTCATCTTCCTCAGGACACCTTGGCGCCGTGCAGGCGCAGCATTTCGGCTTGGTGATCGCGAACTTGCTCTCCACTGCGCGGCGACGCCTCCCAGTCGCCCTTCGCGTTGAGCACCCAGCAGCGCGTGGCCGGGTGCAGCGTCGAATCCAGCATCGCGTCGAGCTGCCCGGTGAGCTTGGTGTCGGTGACCTGCACCTGGGTTTCGATCCGCCGGTCCAGGTTGCGGTGCATCATGTCGGCGCTGCCGATCCAGTGCTCGTCGATGCCGATGAAGTGGAACACCCGGGAATGCTCCAGGAAGCGCCCCAGGATCGAGCGTACCTCGATGTTCTCGCTCAGTCCCTCCACGCCGGCCTTAAGCGAGCAGATCCCGCGCACCACCACGCGCACCGGCACACCGGCCAGCGAAGCCCGGTACAGGGCGTCGATGATCTGCTCGTCGACCAGCGAGTTCACCTTCATCCTGATGCCGCACGGCAAACCGTGCCGGGCGCTGTCGATCTCGGCCTCCACGCGCTCCACGATGCCGTTTCGGATGCCCTGCGGCGACACCAGAATCCGGCGGTACTTGCCGTGCCGGGCGTAGCCGGTGAGCACGTTGAACAGGTCGGTGAGGTCGGCGCCGATCTCCGGGGAGGCCGTCAGCAGGCCCAGATCCTCGTACATCCGCGCGGTCTTCGGGTTGTAGTTGCCGGTGCCCAGGTGGCAGTAGCGGCGGATCGTGGAACCCTCCTGGCGCACCACGAGCGCGGTCTTGCAGTGCGTCTTCAACCCCATCAGGCCGTAGACGACGTGCACCCCGGCGCGCTCCAGGGTCCGCGCCCACTGGATGTTGGCCTGCTCGTCGAACCGCGCCTTCAACTCCACCAGCGCCACCACCTGCTTGCCCGCTTCGGCGGCGTCGATGAGGGCGTTGACGATGGGGGAATCACCGGAAGTCCGGTACAGCGTCTGCTTGATGGCCAGCACGTGCGGATCGGCCGCGGCCTGCTCGATGAACCGCTGCACCGACGTGGAGAACGAGTCGTAGGGGTGGTGCACCAGCACGTCGCCCTCGCGCAGCGTGGAGAAGATGCTCTTTGGCGTCTGCCCCTCGGCGAACGCCGGGTGCGTCGCGGGCACGAACGGCGACTCCTTGAGGTCCGGGCGCTGCAACCGGTCCAACTGGAACAGGCAGGACAGGTCCAGCAGTCCCTTGACCTCCACCACGTCGTGCTGGTCGACTTCCAGCTCGCGCAGCAGGAGTTCCAGCATGTTCTCGCTCATCGTGTCGGTCACTTCAAGCCGCACCGGCGGCCCGAAGCGGCGGCGCGCGAGTTCCCGCTCCATCGCCTGCAGCAGGTCTTCGTCGCGGTCCTCCTCGACCTCCAGGTCCGCGTTGCGGGTGACGCGGAAGATGTGGTGCTCGGCGACCCGCATCCCGGGGAACAACTTCTCCAGGTGCGCGGCGATGAGTTCCTCCAGCGGCAGGAACGTGGCGCGCTCGTTCTCCCGGTCGGATTCGACGCGGATCAGCCGCGGCACGTTGTCCGGCACCTTGACGCGCGCGAAGCGCCGCAGCCCGGCGTCCGGGTCGGCGACGGTGACCGCGAGGTTCAGCGACAGCCCCGAGATGTACGGGAAGGGGTGCGCCGGGTCGACCGCCAGCGGCGTGAGGACCGGGAAGATGTGGTCCTCGAAGTAGCGGCTCAGCTTGGCCTGGTCGTCGTTGCCAAGCTCGGACCAGCGCAGGATCCGGATGCCGTGCGCCTCCAGCTCCGGCAGCAGGTCGTCGAGGAAGACCCGGCCCTGCGTCTCCACCAGGTCCTGGTTGCGGGCGGAGATCCGGACCAGCTGCTCGTGCGGGGTGAGTCCGTCGGCGCTGCGCACCGAAAGGCCGGTTTCCTCGCGGCGCTTCAGCCCGGCGACCCGCACCATGTAGAACTCGTCCAGGTTGGACGCGAAGATCGCGAGGAACTTGGCGCGTTCGAGCACCGGCTGCGACCGGTCCTCGGCGATGGCCAGTACCCGCGCGTTGAAATCCAGCCAGGACAGTTCGCGATTGAGGTAGCGGTCCTCGGGCAGGTCGGTGGCGGCAGCCGCGCGGGTCACCGCGGGCGGGGCAGCCGGAACCCGGGCACCGTCGGAGCTCGTGGCCTGGGCGGCCTCCGGGATGGCAGCGGTGCTCGCCGCCGGTACGTCGGGCGCGACGGGATTGCCGGCGCCGCGAGCGGGGCGCGGCATCCGGCGCGCGGACCGGCCGTTGGGGGTTCGCTTGCCGGGCTGCTTCGGGACCCTGTCGGTGCTCACCAGCCCATTGTCACTCATCAGGGCGTTGTGAATCGACCTCTGAGTGGCCGTGTGACGTTCGCGGTCTTGGGGTGAACATTCCCGTTCGGGTCCTTGAACACCCTGCGGGCGAGCGTTGCTCAGGAGATCCGGCGGGCGGTGTTCGGGCCGAGCCCGAGCGTCATCGCGACGGCCAGATCGGCCTCGGTGTCCACGTCGCAGCGCAGCGAGTCCCACCCGCCCAGGAGCGACTTCGCCCCGGACCCGGCGTGCGCGTCGGCGGAGCCGGGCCCGAAGCGGGGGGTGAGCGGTTGGCCGGGCGCGGCCAGCAGCAGCGTGGTGCCGGTGCCTTGCCGGTCGGGGCAGAACGCGCGATCGTCCCCGGCGGCGCTGATGGCGGCGGCGAGGTCGTCGGGCCGCAGGGCCGGCAGATCCGCCTGCAACGCCCCGACTCGCGATGTGCCGGTCCGCTGCCGCAGCTGGGCGTCGCCGTGCCGCAGCGCGGCGTTCAGCCCGGTGGCAGGGGTGTCCGGGAGCACCTCGACTCCCTCGGCGGCGAACGCCTCGGTGAGCGTCGGGTCGGAGGTCACCACCACGATTCCGGCGACGCTCGGCGCCTGGCGCGCGGCGGTCACTGTGTCCAATGCCACGGCTGTTACCAGGTCGGCGTGCGCGGCCGGCCGGCGCGCCCCCCGGTCGGCGGCACCGAGCAGCCGCGACTTCGCCAGGTGCAACGGCTTGATCGGCACGATGAGGAACAACCCTGCGGTCACGAGAGCCATTCTGCCGCCGCGCGGCCCGGGTGCGGCACCGCATTCGGTTCGGCCGTGCGGGATGTCCGGTCGCCCGGCCCGGCAGGTAACTTGTCGGGGCGCTTGCGACCAGTTGAAGGAGATCCCGTGGCGGAACCGAAGAGCCTCCGGCGCCAGCGGAGGCAGACCAGCGAAAAGGCGCAGGGTGTGGGCAAGTTCTGGCTCGGGCTCGCCCGCGGGGTCTTCTACCCGCTGACCGCGGTGCTGGCCCGCACCGAGGTGAGGGGGATCGAGCGCATCCCCGCCGAGGGGCCCGCGTTGCTGGTGTTCAACCACGTCTCGCACCTGGACCCGATCTTCGATGCCGTGACCGTGCACCGCGCCGGCCGGGTGCCGCGGTTCCTCGCGAAGAACACGCTCTGGAACGCGCCGGTGCTCAAGAGCGTCCTGGTCGGCGTCGAGCAGATCCCGGTCTACCGCGGCACTGCCGACGCGCAGAGGAGCCTGCAGGACGCGCACGACGCCCTGCAGGGCGGCAAGACGATCGTGATCTACCCGGATGGCACCATCACCAAGGACCCGGACGGCTGGCCGATGACGCCGAAGGTCGGGGTGGCGCGGCTGGCACTGGCGCACGACATCCCGGTGATCCCGGCGGCCCGCTGGGGCACCCGGGACATCTACGACCACTACGAGAAGAAGTTCCGGCCGTTCCCGCGCAAGACCGTGCGAATCGCCTTCGGCGAGCCGCTGGACCTGTCGGCCTACCGCGGCATGGAGCACGACACGCACGCGCTGCGGGAGGTCACGCATCTGGTGATGACGCGCGTGCGGGATCTGCTCGGCGAGATCCGCGGCGAGCAGCCGCCGGCCGAGTTCTACAGCTCCGCCCGCAAGAGCCGGGGTGACGATGGCGAGGCCTGAGCGGATCACGGTCCTCGGCGCTGGTTCCTGGGGCACCACGTTCGCGAAGGTGCTCGCCGACGCGGGCAACGACGTCGTCCTGTGGGCGCGGCGCGCGGAGATCGCCAAGGCTATCAACGAAACCCGCAGAAACCCCGCGTACCTACCGGACACCCAGCTCCCTCCGACGTTGTGCGCCACCGACGACGCGGCCGAAGCCGTACACGGCGCGGGCGCGGTGGTGCTCGCGGTGCCCAGCCAGACGCTGCGCGAGAACCTGGCCGGGTGGCAGCCCCTGCTGCCGCCGGAAGCGACGCTGGTGAGCCTGGCCAAGGGCGTGGAGCTGAGCACGTTGAAGCGGATGAGCGAGGTTGTCGGCGAGGTCGCCGACGTGCCGATGGAGCACGTCGCGGTCGTCTCCGGGCCCAACCTGGCCAAGGAGATCGCCGCCGAGCAACCGACCGCAACCGTGGTGGCGTGCCCGGACCACGACCGCGCCGTCGCGCTGCAGCACGCCTGCTCGACGCCGTACTTCCGGCCCTACACCAACACGGACCTCGTCGGCATCGAGATCGCCGGGGCGTGCAAGAACGTGATCGCGCTCGCGTGCGGGATAGCCGCCGGGTTGGGGTTCGGGCACAACACGATGTCCTCGCTGATCACCCGCGGCCTCGCCGAGACGACTCGGCTCGGTGTCGCGCTGGGCGCCGACCCGATGACGTTCGCGGGCCTCGCGGGGCTGGGCGACCTGGTCGCCACCGCCATGTCGCCGCTGTCGCGCAACCGGACGTTCGGCGAGCGGCTGGGACGCGGCGAAACCATGGCGCAGGCGCAGGAGGCGGCGCACGGGCAGGTTTCCGAGGGCGTGAAATCGTGCTCGTCGATCCGGCAGCTGGCGGCGCGGCACGGCGTCGAGATGCCGATCACGGACGTGGTGCACCGGGTCTGCCACGAGGGACTCGCACCCGCACCGGCGGCCGCCGAACTGCTCGGCCGCGAACGCAAATCCGAGTGAACTCGCGCGAGGTCGCATTGTGCGCGGCCGTCTTCGAAACCGCCCCGCACGCGAGCGGGCGTCGTCGCGGATCCTCGGCGACGCTTGAACGTGCGTGTTCCGGGGACGAGGTTCCCGGACCGCCGGTGTAGAACGCGCTTGAGGTCGGGCTCGGACGCGCACCGCAGCAAGAGGCAGGAGAGTTGTGACCACATCGGATCTTGGCGACGGCACGCGCTGCGTGCGCGGTGGGCACCCGGAACCGGTTGGCGGGACGCCGCTGCTGCCGGGTCCGGTCTTCGCCGCGCCGTTCCACCTGGGGGAGGACGTCCAGGGCAGCGATTTCTACGGCCGGGCGGGCAATCCCACCTGGCGGGCGCTGGAGTCGGCCATCGGCGACCTTGATGGCGGCCACTGCGTCCTGCTGCCGTCCGGCATGGCGGCGATCAGCACCTTGCTGCGCGCGGTGCTGGGCCCCGGCGACGCGGTGGTCCTGCCCAGCGACGGGTACTACGCGACTCGCCAGTTCGTGAGCGACGAGCTGGGCGAGATGGGCCTGGACGTCCGGGAGATCGACACGCCGGGCCCCTGGCACGACGACGTGTTCGCCGGGGTTCGCCTGGTGCTTCTGGAAACCCCGTCGAACCCAGGGCTGGACGTGTGCGACATCGCGGAGCTCGCCGACCGCGCGCACGCCGCGGGTGCGTTGCTGGCGGTGGACAACACCACGGCGACGCCGCTCGGGCAGCGACCGCTGGAGCTGGGCGCGGACATCGTGGTGGCCAGCGACACCAAGGCGCTGTCCGGGCACAGCGACATCCTGATGGGGCACGTTTCGCTCCGCGACGAGGAGCTGGCGCAGCGGCTCGTTCGGGCGCGGACGCTGTCCGGCTCGATCCCCGGCCCGTTCGAGACCTGGCTGGCGCACCGCAGCATGGGCACGCTGGACCTGCGGTTGGCGCGGCAGGCCGAGAACGCCGCCGCGCTCGTCGAGCAGTTGCGCGGGCACCCGGCGGTTTCCGGGCTGCGCTGGCCCGGCCTGCCTGGTGATCCGTCGCACGATCTCGCACAGCGGCAGATGCGCCGCTGGGGCGGGGTGTTCCGGTTCGAGCTGGCGGATGCGGCGGCGGTCGACGAGTTCGTCCGGCGCAGCGAGCTGGTCGTGGCGGCGACGAGTTTCGGCGGCCTGCACAGCACGGTCGACCGCCGGGCCCAGTGGGGCGACCCGGTGCCGGAGGGCTTCGTCCGGTTCTCCGCGGGCTGCGAAGATCCCGCGGACCTGGTCGCGGACGTCCTGCAGGCCCTCGCCTAACCCCCCGTGGGTTCCGGCGAATGTCCACAGTGTCCAGCGTGGCGGGGAGGCGGCGATCTCGCTGGTGCCCCGGGAAGCCGCCCCGCCCAGCTGCCCGGGACCTGGCCCTGTTGCGGCCGGGGCGCTTCGACCGGGCGGTCGCGGTGCTGCCGCCGGACGGCGACGTCCGCAAGGCCATCCTCGAGTACCACCCCAAGGACCGCCCGGTCGCCGCGTCGGACAACGGCTCGCGCAACCTCCCGCTGGCGGTATGGGCGCTGGTCTCCCGCGGGCGCTGGTGGATCTTCGGCCTGCTGATTCCGGTGGCCGTCCTGACCAGCGTGGCCAACCTCGCCGGAGGGGCCACGGCCGTCGCGGTCCACGTCGTGGGAGCGGTGTTAGCCGCGGCGGGCGGTCGGCGCCGCGGCTGAGGTGCTGGCGGTGGCGGCGCCCCTCGGCCCCGGCGGCTTCGGCCTGGCGTTCTGGCTGACGGCGATCGCCTACTTCGCCGGCCACCGGGTCTCCAATTCGAGGCTCAAGCGAGCCATGAAGGTCCCCAATGCCGAACGGGAAGCCTAACGACGCAACGTCGTGACGGCCCAAGCCCCCGCCGCCCGACCGGCGAACGCCAGGCCGCCGGAGGCCGCCCGGACCTGAGGCCCCGCCAAAGCGCCAGGTGTGGCGTCGCGCCAAGGTGTGAGATCTTGCGGGTTCGAGTTGACGTGAGGACCGAGGACTGGTTCAGTTCACGGCGTGTTGTTGCGTGCTATGACTGATCGACGGGGTCACATCGACCTGCGCCGCGTCGCCAGCGCGCTCTGTCTGTGTTCTTCGTGTTGATCGTTCTCCCGCAATTCCCGGGTTTTCCGGCGTGCCCGTGCGCGCGCTGACGGCCCCGGGGCTCATCACGATCCCGAAGGACAACCGCCGTGTTCGCCGTTCCTCCGAATACCGTTGCCGCGCCTGCCGATCTCACCATCGCGCATCCGGTCCGCATCGCCCGTGAACTCGCCGCCGACCGCGGCTCGTGGACGCACCTGCTGCGCTACGACCCGGACCAGCGTTGGTCCGGGGCGATCATGCGCACCGAGAGCTACGAGGCGTGGCTGCTGAGCTGGCTGCCCGGCCAGCGCACCGATCTGCACGACCACGGCGGTGCCACCGGCGCCTTCACCGTGGTCACCGGCACCCTGACCGAGCGCGTCGTCCAACGCGGTGGCACCGAGGTGCTGCACCCGCTGGTCGCGGGCCAGTCCCGCGTCTTCGGCCCGAACTACGTGCACCAGGTGCACAACAATGGCTCGGACCCGGCGGTGAGCATCCACGTCTATCGGCCCACCCGTGCCCGGATGACCCTCTACATCAACGACCCCGTCACCGGCCTCCGCAAGGAGTGACCGACACGCAGTTTCAATTAAGACTGCGGATCCCGGGTACCGTCGGGATTCGGCGGGCCGCCGCATGCGGCGGAGTTGCTGGGCGGCCGTGGCCCGATCCAGGGGACCGTCCCTTTCGACCAGTCGGCGGGCGACCGAGTCCAGCAGCGACACTGATTTGTTGTCGCCGTACCTGAATTTCGCCGTCACCGGCTCGACGTGCAGACCCACACCGCGCAATCCCTTGAGCATCCGGTGGAACGGGCCGTCGTGCGCGGCGATCTCGGCAATCCCGCCAGGACAGCTGGAAATGCTTCACCTGGCGGTTGCAGCAGGGCGGCCATGGCGGCCGGGTCGTCCACCAGCTCCGCTTCGTCCGAGAGCTGCACGTTGGCGTAGTGGCTCGTCGGCACGCCCGCGCTGGTCAGGGTGTCGCCCTCGACCCGTGACGGGCCGGGGATGTAGGCGTAGACGTCCACAATCGACAGCGCGCAGCGCGGATCGTGTTCCAGCGTGCGCCAGATCGGGGGCGCGAGGTGCAGCAGGACCCGGTGCGCGAAGCCAGATCTGGCCGTAACTCCCGGAGCACCGGGTACGCGGGCGCGGCTTCTTCCAGCTCCACGATGCTCATGCCGGGTGCACGCGTTCGCCGACGTGCGACGGAACCTCGAATCCCGATGGGAGGTCCGCCGACGGTTCCGGCGCGCCCCAGTGCGTTCGCAGCGGGAGCACCCCGGCCCAGGCCTTGGCCTCCTCGACGTCCTCAGCGTCGTCGTTGGGCCCGCCGTTTCGGATCTTCACCGCCGCCTCGGCGAGGTCGACGGCGATGACCGCCGTCGCAGCCAGCTCCCGCTTGTTCGGCTGCCGCGCGTGCTCCCACGAACCGGGCGCGAGCTGCTCGGTGATCACTCGCAGCGCCTGCAGCTTCTCGTCGGCGTCGGTGACGTCCCTGGCACGTCCGTGGATCATCGCGGAGCGGAAGTTCACGGAGTGGTGGAACAGCGAGCGCGCGTAGACGATCCCGTCGAGGTGCGTGACCGTGACGCAGACCTCGACGCCTTCGGCTGCCTCCCGCAGGCTGCGTGCACCGGTCGAACCGTGCACGTAGAGCGTGTCGCCACTGCGGCCGTAACCGGTGGGCAGCACGCGGGGCGAGCCGTCGATCAGCAGCCCGAGGTGGCAGATCAGGCCTTCGTCCAGCGTGGCGTGCAGGTCGTTGCGCTCGGTGCGGGCCCGCGCGCTGCCGCGGCGGATGGTGGACCGGTCCGTGGTAGAGAGCTGTCGGGTCACGTTGAACAGGATCTTTCAGCAAGTGGCATTATCGAAGTGCCAATCAGGGAGAATTTTGAAATGCCACATGCCGTGCCCGCGGCCAGCTCGCCGCTGCTGGAGTTGGCCATCGAGCTGCACCGAAACGACGACCGCCGACCGCTCGCCGTGCAGCTCGCCGACGCGCTGCGGCATGCGGCGACGAAAGGGCAGCTCCGCGGCGGCGACCGCCTGCCGTCCACGCGCGCGCTCGCACGTCACCTCGCGGTGAGCCGCACCGTCACAGCCGCCGCCTACGAGCAGCTGCACGCCGAGGGCTGGATCGCTGGTCGGCGCGGCTCAGGCACCTACGTCACCACCAGCCCGCCCGGCTCTCGGACCGAGGCCGCCGCAGGAGCCAAGCACGGCGAAAGCCGGCCGGACGAACCGGTGGTCGTGCTGACGCCCGGCGTGCCGTGGGTGGAGGGCGTCGACCGGGCGGCGTGGCGCCGGGCCTGGCGCGCGGCGGCCGACACCGGGCCCGATTCCAGGCCGCATCGTGCCGGGGCGATCGAGTACCGCGAAGCCATCGTCGAGCACCTGCTGCGGCACCGCGGTCTGGTCGTCGGCGGGCTGACGGTGGAGAACGTGCTGGCCACTGCCGGCACCACGTCGGCCGTTTTCGAGCTGGCATCCGCGGTGCTGCGCCGTGGCGCGACGGTCGCGGTGGAGGAGCCCGGCTACCAGCGAGCGGTTGGAGCGCTGCGGTCGGCGGGCGTGCGGGTGGTGCCGGCTCCGGTCGACCACGCGGGAATCGTGGTCGATGCCATTCCGCGCGGCGTGCAGGCGGTCTACTGCTCGCCCGCGCACCAATACCCGATCGGCGGCAGGCTGCCCGCGGAGCGCCGGATCGCCATGGTGGAGCGGGCGCGTGCCGAGGGCTGGCTGATCATCGAGGACGACTACGACGGCGAGCTCCGCTACGACGTGGCGCCGCTGCCGGTGCTCGCGTCGATGGCCCCGGACGTCGTCGTGCACCTGGGCACGACAAGCAAGATCCTCACCCCGACACTGGGAGTGGGCTGGATGCTGGCACCAGACAAGGTTGCCGCTTTGATGCTGCGGCACCGGGATCTCACCGGCACCAGCCCGGCCCCGGCGGGGCAGCGCGTGCTGGTGGAACTCGCGCGCCACGGCGACCTGGGGCGCCACCTGAGGCGGCTGCGGCGAGAACTTTCGCAGCGCCGGGCGCTCGTGGTGGACAAGCTCGCCGCCGAGGGCGTCGAGGTGTTCGGGGACCGGGCCGGGGCGCACGTGGTGCTGCCGCTGCCGGACGCGGAGACCGAGCAGCGGGTGGTCGCGGCGGCCGCCGAACGCGGCCTGGTGCTAGACGGGCTGCGACGCCACCACTGCGGTCCGCAGCAGTGGTTCGGGTTGGCGCTCGGCTACGCCGCGTGCTCGCGCAGCGAACTGGAACGAGCGCTGCCGATCCTTGCCCAGCGCTGCGGCGAGAGGTGACGCACTTCGCCAGGTCAGGCGCTTGTCGGGCGGGACTGGCTTGCGCCGTTGCGGGTTGTCGAGCCGGAGATCACGCGCATTCCGCGTCCAGGTCTGCAACCAAGCCTTTGTGAAACGACCTCCGGACGCGGCAGGTATGGTCCGGCGCATGACACAGCGCAAGACCCGGGTGGCCGTCGTCTTCGGCGGACGCAGCACCGAGCACGGCATCTCCTGCGTGTCCGCCGGTAGCGTTCTCGCGCACCTGGACCGGGACCGCTTCGAGATCCTGCCGGTCGGCATCACCCGCGAGGGCGCTTGGGTGCTGGGCACCGACGACCCGAAGCAGCTGGAGATCCGGGACCGCCAGGCACCCGAGGTCGCGGCGAACACGGCCATCGCGCTGCCCGGCGACCCCACCCGCCGCGAGCTGGTGCTGCTGGAGCCGGGCCGGGGCGGCGAGGTGCTGTCGTCGGTCGACGTGGTGTTCCCGGTACTGCACGGCGCGTTCGGCGAGGACGGCACCATCCAGGGGCTGCTGGAGATGGCCGACTTGCCCTACGTCGGTCCGGGCGTGCTCTCAAGCGCCGCGTCGATGGACAAGGAGTACACCAAGAAGCTGCTCGCCGCGGAGGGCTTGGAGGTGGGGCGCTACGAAGTGCTGCGCCGCCACCAGGTCACGCTGGACGACGCGCAGCGCGAGCGGCTCGGGCTGCCGGTGTTCGTCAAGCCGGCGCGGGCCGGGTCGTCGCTGGGCATCACCAAGGTCGACGACTGGGCCGAGTTGGACGCGGCGATCGCCGAGGCGCGGCGCACCGACCCGAAGGTGATCATCGAGTCGGCGGTGGTGGGCCGCGAGATCGAGTGCGGCGTGCTGGAGTTCCCGGACGGCCGGATCGAGGCCTCGCAGCCCGCCGAACTCCGGGTGACCGGCGATTCCGACTGGTACGACTACGAATCCAAGTACCTCGACGACGTCACCGAGTTCGACATCCCGGCCAAGATCGGTGACGACGCGATCGAGGAGCTGCGCGATTGCGCGGTGCGCGCCTTCCGCGCCCTGGAGTGCCAGGGCTTGGCGCGGGTCGACTTCTTCCTCGCCGAGGACGGCCGGCTGGTCGTCAACGAGGTCAACACGATGCCGGGCTTCACGGCGATCTCGCTCTACCCGCGGATGTGGGCGCACACGGGCATCGACTACCCGTCCCTGCTGACCACCCTGATCGAAACGGCGATCACCCGAGGCACCGGCCTCCGCTAACGAAAGATCGAAGCGAACGGCCTGTTCACCACCCCAGAAGGCGCAAGCGGGCCGTTCGCTCCAGGGCCTCGAAGAACCTCGCCCTCAACTCTCCAGAAACCACGATCCCCGCAACTCCCTGAAATCCAGGGTGTTGCGGGGATCGCTAGAACCCGCCGACGCGAACGGGCCATTCACTTGCGAGCAGTCCCCGTTCGCGGGCGCTGGTCAGGGGAAGACCGGTTGCTTGGGAAGGGTGTTGCGGAGGATGTTGGAGAGGTCCTGGAGGGGGCCGGTTCCGGTGCCCTCCGCAGCGGTGACCGCGACGTACACCGGGCGGTCGACCGCCAGCCACGACGTGTCGCCACCTTGGTTGATCTCCAGCCAGCTGACGCCGGAGACTTCCACCAGCTGCGCCGTCGGCGTCAGTTCCGCGGGTGCGTCGATGCCGCAGCGCACCGTCAGCGGGTCGTGCTTCGCATCTCCCCATGCGACTGCTGCGGCCGGCGCAGGCTCCGCTAGCGCGCGGCGCGGTACGAGCTCGCCGCCTACGGCGAGCTCGCTCGGCAGCGCCGCGAGCACCGTCGCGCACTCCTGCGACGACGCCTTCGGCGCCGGGACCGCAGCGAGCGGAAGCGGCCCGCTTCGCCGGGCCGCTTCCGCTTCCGCTGCAGCTTTTTGCGCCTGGTGCTCGCCAAACCAGCCGTATGCGCCGATACCGGCGACCGCTAGGGCGAGGAGTGCGCCGAGCGTGATCGCCACGATCAACACCGGCCGGGGCATTCCGGGCGCTGATTGGTGAACCACGTCGTCCACTACAGCACGGCCGTTGCCGGGTGTGGTCACCGGCCCGGGGCCATGCTCCTACCGGGTGCGGGCTGCCCACCCGCGGGTCGTCAGAGGTGCACTACAGGACAGGTGAGGGTCCGGGTGATGCCTTCGACATTCTGGATCTTGGCGACCACCATCTTGCCGAGTTGGTCGACGTTGTCCGCTTCGGCGCGCACGATCACGTCGTACGGACCGGTGACGTCCTCGGCGCTGATGACGCCAGGTGAGCCGGCGATCTCGTTGGCGACCGCGGCGGCCTTGCCGACTTCGGTCTGGATGAGGATGTATGCCTGAACCACGGCGTGCCCCTTCGTCTTGCCGATGTGCTCGGGGTAGGAAACTGGCAGAAAGCTACCCCATTGGACCGAGCGGATGCTCAAGGAAGGCAGGTCCCAGTTGGGTTCTGATTCGTCGCAGGACGCACAGACCGTTTCCCAGTTGGGTGAGTTCGGTCTCATCGATCGGGTGACTGCCGGGCGACCGCAGTCACTGGGCACGTTACTAGGGCCCGGGGACGACGCCGCCGTCCTGACCGCCCCGGACGGCCGCGTGGTGGCCACCACCGACGTGCTGGTGGAGCAGGTGCACTTCCGTTTCGACTGGTCGACACCGCACCAGGTCGGCCGCAAGGCGGTCGCGGTGAACCTGTCGGACATCGCCGCGATGGGCGCTGTGCCCACCGGCCTGCTGGTGGGCCTGGCCTGCTCACCGGACCTGCCGACGAGCGTGGCCGACGAGCTCCTCGGGGGCATGTGGGAAGAAGCACAGCAGGTCGGGATCGGCATCATCGGCGGCGACATGGTGTCGGCGACCTCACTGACGATCTCGATCACAGCGCTGGGCGACCTGCAGGGCCGCGAGCCGGTGACGCGGTCGGGCGCACGGCCCGGCGACGTGCTCGCGGTGGCCGGGCGGCTCGGCTGGTCGGCGGCCGGTCTGGCCGTGCTGGGGCGGGGTTTCCGCTCGCCGGTCGCGGTCGTCGGCGCGCACCGCGTCCCGGAGCCGCCCTACGCGGCAGGACCGCAGGCGGCCGTCGCCGGCGCGACGTCCATGGTGGACACCTCGGATGGGCTGCTGGCCGATCTCGGGCACATCGCCGCGGCGTCGCAGGTGGCCATCGACATCCGCGCCGAGCAGGTTGAGGTGCCGCAGCGGCTGAACGAGGTCGCCTCCGCGCTGGGCGCGGACGCCCGCCACTGGGTGCTCACCGGCGGCGAGGACCAGGCGCTGGTGGCGACGTTCCCGCCGGGGCGGCCACTGCCGGAAGGCTGGCGCGCGATCGGGGTCGTTGCCGAGGGCTGCGGGGTCACGGTGGACGGCGGCGAGTACGAGGGCTCGGCGGGCTGGGAACACTGGCGCTAGGCCGAGACGCGAAGAACCCCGATGCGCCGCAGCACATCGGGGTTCTTCGCGTCTCGGACGTCAGTTCGTCGCCGCTGCCGATGTGGCAGGTGCGTCCTGCATCAGCGGCTTGTTCGCCGTCTCCTTCATCAGCATGATCGGCACCAGCGCCACCAGAGCCGCGCCCATCAAGTAGAAGGCCGGGAACATGGTGTTGCCGGTCGAGGTGACCACGGCGTCGTTGACCAGCGGTGCGGTTCCGCCGAAGGCCGCCGTGGAGATGTTGTAGCCGATGCAGAAGGCCGCGTAGCGGACCTTCGTCGGGAACATCGCCGGGAGCGTCGCCGCCAGCGGCCCGATCAGCTGCACGTGCCCGATCGCGAGCAGGCCCAACCCCAGGATCGTGGTCAGCACGGTGCCCTGGGAAATCAGCAAGAACGCCGGGATCGGCAGCACGATGAAGCAGATCGCCGCGGACAGGAACAGCGGCTTGCGGCCGATCCGGTCCGACAGGGCGCCCACCGGAGTGATGATCACCAGCATGAACACGACGGTGAGCAGCAGTGGGATCAGCACCTGGTACTCTTGGCCGTCCGGCACGTGGAGCGCGTCCCCGAGGTAGGTCTCCATGTAGGTCAGGATTGTGTAGTTGGCGACGTTGATCAGAACCACGATGCCCATCAGGATCAGCAGCTGCCGCCACCATTGCTTGATCAGGTCCTTCAGCGGCGACTTAGCGACCTGGTGGGTCGCTTCCAGGTTCTTGAACGCCGGGGTGTCCTCCAGCTTGCTCCGCAGGTAGAGGCCGACGGCGCCGAGCGGACCGGCGATCAGGAACGGAATGCGCCAACCCCAGCTTTCCATTGAGGCGCTGTCCAAATTCAAGATCATGATCGTCGGCACCAATGCGCCGAATCCGAATCCGACAAGGGTGCCGAATTCCAGCCAGCTTCCCCAGAAGCCGCGGCGGCGGTCCGGCGCGAACTCGGCGATGTAGGTCGCGGCGCCGCCGTATTCGCCGCCGGTGGAAAAGCCCTGCAACAGCCGGCACAGCAGCAACAGCATCGGAGCGAAGATGCCGATGGTCCCGTAGGTGGGCAGCAGACCGATGACGAACGTCGAGCCGGACATCAGCAGGATCGTCACCGCCAGCACCTTCTGCCTGCCGATCCGGTCGCCCAGCGGCCCGAAGAACAGGCTGCCCAGCGGCCGGAACAGGAAGGAGATGGCGAAGACGCCGAAGGCCGAGACGGTCTCCAGTGGGCCGGGGAAGAACTGGTGGCCAACGTATGCGGCCACATACGCATATACGCCGAAGTCGTACCACTCCGTGCAGTTGCCGATTGCCGCTGCGCTGACCGCGCGGCGGAGCAGGGATCGCTGCTCGGCTGATGTTTCGGCTGTTTCCTGCGAAGTCATGAGTTTTCGGCCCACCTCCGGGTCATGCCATCGGCCCCCATGGTCATTCGAACTCCGGTGAACCTAGCCGAGCGACCTAGGGGAGGCCACCAAAAGACCGGGATCGCGTTATTCCGATGTTATTTCCTTTATGCAAAACGTGACCGATCGGACGGCCTGCGCGTTGTGCCGCGGAGTTGCTGGTTTGACAGCCCGATTTGCTGGATGACGGGCGAAAATGATGCTTTCGTGTGACAGCGGAATACGGGTGTGTGCGATATCGCGCGATGTATTACTTCGTTCGAGTGTGACTTGCAACACGTTGACTGACTTGCGGTCGATCTTGGGGCTGTCGTGAGGTCGATCTCTGTCGGTCGCTAGGGTGCTCGCATGACCGCACGTCCGCTGCATGAGCTCGTGGAGGCCGGGTGGGCGAAAGCCCTGGAACCGGTCGCCGATCAGATCAAGAAGATGGGCGAGTTCCTGCGCACCGAGGTCAACGAGGGCAGGACGTACCTACCCGCCCCGGAGAACGTACTCCGCGCCTTCCAGCAGCCGTTCCACGACGTGCGGGTGCTGATCGTCGGTCAAGATCCGTACCCGACGCCCGGGCACCCGGTCGGCCTGAGCTTCTCCGTTGCGCCCGGCGTCGCGCCGCCACGCAGCCTGGTCAACATCTACCGCGAGTACACCGAGGACCTCGGCCACCCCAAGCCCTCCAGCGGAGACCTCACGCCGTGGACCGAGCGCGGCGTGCTGCTGCTCAACAGGTCGTTGACGGTCCGGCCCGGCAAGCCCGGCTCGCACCGCGGCAAGGGCTGGGAGGAGGTCACCGCACAGGCGATCCGCGCGCTGGCCGCCCGGGACGAGCCGCTGGTGGCGGTCCTGTGGGGGCGTGACGCCCGCGACCTTCGCCCGCTGATGCCCGGAGTGGAGTGCGTCGAGTCGCCGCACCCCAGCCCGATGTCGGCGGACCGCGGCTTCTTCGGCTCCCGCCCGTTCAGCCGGGTCAATGAGATCCTCGCCCGCCGCGGTACCGAGCCCGTGGACTGGAAGCTGCCGTAGCCGGTCCGCGACCCGTTCTGCCTGGTCGTGGCGTATGGATTTCGGTTCCGCCCGGTCGTACATTGGCCCTTGCCGGGAGATTCGTTCGGGGCGGAAGAAGGCTCGTCATGGGAGCCGGCCGGAGCGAAAGCGACCTGCGGCGTCGGGTCCGCGGAATTTTTCCGGGTGCGAATCCGCTGCGGCGGCGCACCGACTACTTCGAACCCGTTGCGCTGCTGGTGATCGCGCTAATCGCGGTCGTCATGGTGGTGGCGGCCATCGTCATCGCGCAGTCCGAACTGCGCGATCGGCTCGGCGAGGCGGATCGGGAGCAGGCCGCCAAGCACCAGGTGGTGGCGACGGTCGTCGCGGAGGTCGGTAATTCCGGCGGGAACGCGCAGCGGCCCGTAGCGGTGCGCTGGGGGCAGCCGCCGGACGAGCACTTCGCGGTCATCGGGCTGCCGACGCGAACCCCGGCGGCAGGCACCGTCCCGGTGTGGCTGGACCAGCAAGGTCAGCTGACCGCGCCGCCGCTCACCCGCGCCGAGGCCACCCAAGCTGCCGGGCTGGCCGGGGCGGGCGTGCTGATCTGTTCGGCGATATTCACCGGGTTGGCGTTGGCCGGGGCGAGGTTGTTCGTGACCCGCAGGCGGCTCGCCGCGTGGGGGCCGCGGAGTGGGAGAAGGTCGGGCCCCAGTGGCGAAACCACGCTTCGTGAGCGAAGGCGCACGCGGGCGCTTTGCGCCGCGATGCAGGTTGCGCGCGGTGAAGAAGGGGAAGCGGTTCGGGCCGCTTGCCTGACGTCGAGGCGCAGTTCAGCGTGCTGGATTCGGGCGGAGTGCGCACGCAGAAAACCCCGAGGCACTCGGCCTCGGGGTTTCGCGCGCAGTCACGTCAGCCGCGGACGACCTTGCCGGCTTTCAGGCACGAGGTGCACACGTTCATGCGCTTGCGCTGCGAAAGACCGATCTTGGCGTGCACGGTCTGAATGTTCGGGTTCCACCGGCGCCTGGTCTTCCGGTGGGAGTGCGAGACCGAGTTGCCGAAGCCTGGTCCCTTACCGCAGACGTCGCAGACGGCAGCCACGTCAGACACCCCTTACTTTGCTTGACGGTTACAGCGATGAGAGCCGCAAGCGCATCACCCTCGCCTGAGGGCGCTTGTGTGGCGCTTGCTGTTCACCGCCGTGGCCGGCGGTCTCCCGGAGAGCCCGGTCGCCCGGGGTCATCGCCACCCTGGGACCGGATCAGTCTAGCCCACCGGTTATGGCGCGTTCGGCGGCGGGGGGCCAGCGGCGACGCGGGCCGAACCCGGCGCGGACAGCGACTAGTCTCGGACAATCCGATCCTTGGTGGTTGTGTGGGAGGTCGCGGGTGTTGCGGACGCTGACTGCGGCGGCTGCCCGCCGGTGGGCGGACCTGGCGCTGGCCGCGCTGGTCGCCGAGCGTGATGCGATCGACCGGATCAACGTCTACCCGGTCGCCGACGGCGACACCGGCACCAACCTGCTGCAGACGATGCGCGCGGCGGTGGAAACGCTGGACGCTGTCGAGCCGGACACGCTCGGCGGTGTTCTCGACGCGCTGTCCAAGGGCGCGCTCGGCGGTGCGTGCGGGAACTCGGGCGTGCTGCTGTCGCAGGCCCTGCGCGGTATCGCCGAGTCGCTGCGCGACGTCGCGGAGGCGGACGGCCGAGCGCTCGGCGCGGCGTTGGTCCACGCCGATGGGCTGGCCAGGCAGGCCGTTTCCGAACCCGTCGAGGGCACGGTGCTGTCGGTGTTGCGCACTGCGGCGCGTGCGGCGGCTGGTTCGGACGAGCTGGGATTGGTCGTGCACGAGGCGACTCGCGCGGCTATCGGCGCACTGGCTGCGACCCCCGCGCAGCTCGCGGTGCTCTCCGACGCCGGTGTCGTCGATGCCGGCGGGCGGGGCTTGGTGATCATTCTCGACGCGCTCCATGCGGTGGTTCGCGACGGCGAGTGGCTCGCGCCGAAGGCTCCGGTCCAGGGGGATCCGGGAGTGCTGGAGCACGAGTCGCATTACGAGTACGAGATCATGTACTTGCTCGCCGACACCGACCAGGATCGAGTCTCGGCGCTGCGGGAATCGTTGTGCGGGCTCGGCGACTGCGTGTCCGTGGTCGGTGACGGCGGGGCTTCCTGGGCGGTGCACGTGCACTGCGACGACATCGGCGCGGCGATCGAGGCGGGCATTGGGGCCGGGCGCGTGCACAAGATCAAGGTCACCAGGTTCGCCGACCAGCAGGGCGTTTTCGCCCGGGACGTCGCGGTGCTCGCCTGCGTTCCCGACGGCGCGCTGGGGGAGCTGTTCGCCGCGGAGGGCGCCGACGTGCTGGTCGTCGGCGCGGAGCTGACCGCGGACCGGCTTCGCGAGGCTTTCGATTCGATTGGTGCCGCGCACGTGGTGGTGTTGCCCAACGACGCGGCGACGGCCGCCGTGGTGGAGCGGTCTGGGGTGATCGGCGAGGGGCAGGACGTGGTAGTGGTGCCGATGGCGTCGCCGGTGCAGGGGCTGGCCGCGCTCGCGGTGCACGACCCGAGCCGCCGCCGGGCCGACGACCAGGTGGCGATGGCCGAGGCGGCGGCCGCGACACGGCGCGGCGAGCTGCGCATCGCCGATGCCGAGGCGTTGACCTGGGTTGGCCGTTGCCTGCCCGGTGATGTGCTCGGGTTGATCGACGGCGAGGTCGTGCTCATCGGCAACGACGTGCTGGCCGCGGCCCGCGATCTCGTCACCAGGATGCTCGCCATCGGTGGCGAGCTGCTCACCGCGCTGGTCCAGGCGGATGCCGCGGAGGGGCTGCCGGATGCACTGGCCGAGCACCTCCGACACGCCCATCCCGAGGTGGAATTCGCCTGCTACCCGGGCGGCGACCTCGGCGCCCTGCTCCTCGTCGGCGTCGAGTAGCACCCGTTGCGACCGCTCTGATGTGGTCGTGCTTTTTCTGGTCAGGTCCCGTTAGCGCGTTTTGTGCCATGACACCTGGAGGCACTCGCGGGACCAACCTGCGCAAGCGGTGGATCTGCCGGCCGGTGAGATGCGAATGGTGCTAGCGTCATTAGCATCATGCTGCTTTCATTGGATCTGAACGACCAGCGGCCACTGCATGAGCAAGCCGCCGACGCCATCCGGCGCGCCATCGCCGACGGCGAGGTCGAGCCGGGCGATCGGCTGCCGCCCGCGCGAGACCTGGCAGTCGCGCTCCAGATCAACTCCAACACCGTGCTCCGTGCGCTGCGCCAATTGCGCGAAGAGGGGCTGCTGGAGTTCCGCCGCGGGCGCGGCGTCACGGTGCTGCGCCGCCCGGACGCGCGGGCCGCGCTGCGGCGGCGGCTCGGCGAGCTGCTGGCCGATGCGGGGCGCCACGGCTACCGGCCGGACGACCTCATCGAATGGATCAGACAGGGGGAGGCATGAGGGATCCATCCGCGATTTCCGCGCAGCCCGACAACGGTGTACCACCCGACCCAGGAGGCGAAATGACCTACCGCACCCGGTTCCTGACCGCTTTGGGCCTGTGGGTGGCGGCCGTGACAGCGGTGCTCGTCGTCGGCGCGCTGGCCCTCCTGGACCGGCTGCCGGACCCGATCGCCTCGCACTGGAGCTTCTCCGGAGCGCCCAACGACTCGATGTCGGTCACCGGTTTCCTGATCTTCCTGCTGGTCGGCTGGCTGGCGGTCGGGGTGGGCGCGCTCTGGTACGGCGCGCGGGGCTGGCGGCTGCGGTGCAGCCGTGCCGCCACGGGCGCGATCCTCGGCGCTGCCGGGGTGTTCATCGTCGGCCTGGGTGCGCTGACCGCGTGGGTGAACCTGGACGCCGTCGAGTGGCGGCACGCCGGGTCGCTTAGCTGGCAGGTGGTTCCGATGCTGGCGGCCGCTGTGATCGCCGGCCGCGTCGGCTGGTTCGCCTGCAACCGCGGGCCGGGCGAGGAGCAAGACCTGGCTTCGGGTTCGGAGCTGGCGTTGAAGGCGGGCGAACGCGCGGTGTGGCTGTCGTCGGTGTCGAGCCGGGTGCTCCGCGTGGGCGGCGTCATCGTGCTGCTGGTCGCGGCGGTGACCTTCATCTTCCAGACCTGGCAGGTCGCGCTGGCGCCGCTGCTGGCCGGTGCGGCGTGCCTGGCCATTTCTTCGGCGCGGGTGCAGGTCGACGAGCGAGGGGTGCGAGTCGCGTTCGGGCCGCAGCGCTGGCCCGCACGGCGGATCCGGCTGGCGCAGATCGAGGGCGCGCGGGTCGAGACCCGGCGGGCGCTCGAGGTCGGCGGCTGGGGCTACCGGGTTCTCCCCAGCAGCACCGCGATCATGATGCGCAGCGGCGAGTGCCTGGTCCTGCGGCTGACCTCTGGCCGCGACTTCTACATCAGCGTCGACCACGCCGAACGCGGCGCCGAACTGGTCAACGCGCTGATCACCGAGAGCTCGGCGCTGTGAGTGAGCAACTCAGGGGACATCGCGACCTATGGGTGTACCTGCTCGTCGCGCTGGGCGGTGCGTGGCTGGTGGCGCTGCCGCTGTGGCTCGCGGGCGGCTTGGGAAGCGGTTTCGGTGGCTGGCCAGCATCATGTGGGGCTGGCGCGGCTGGCTGCTGCCCCGGCTGATGGAGTTCGGCACTTGGGCCGCGCTGCTGCACTCCGGCCCGATCTGGGGCGTCTGGCACGCTCCGCTGACGTGCTCGGCTACAACTACCGCAACTCGGCCCCTGGGCGGCGGGCGCTGTTCACCGGGTTCTGCGCGGTGTTCGGGGTGCTGATGGGCTGGCTGCGGCTGTACTCGAGCAGCATTTGGCCAGCGGTGCTGTGTCAGGAGGGCCTTCAACGCCTCCGGCGGGCTGCCGATGCTGCTGGGTTCCGCGGCCGAGCCGCCGAACCTGGTCGTCGCCGGCGCCACCGGCCTGCTCGGTTGGGTGCTGATGGCCGTGCTCGCGCTGTTCGTGATGTGCCAGTGGCCGGTCGCTCGGGCGCAGCAACCGGTCGCGACCGCCTGACCAGCGGTCGGTCCGGTCGGCGATGCCCGGCCGGGCCGAACGGCAGCGGCGGCGTGGCGCTACTGTCGTCACTGGTCGTCGACTGACCCGGGAGCGTCCAGTGAGAGTCCGAAGCCGATATCTGTGGTTCGTCGGTGGCTGGACCTTGCTCGTCGCGCTGCTGATGATCGCGATCCCGCTGCTGCTGCGCACCCGGCTGCCCGAGCCCATCGCGGTCGAGTGGACGTCGTCGGGCGCGCCGGAGAGCTCCAGCTCGCTGCGCGACTTCCTGTTCGACAAGCTCGTCTGGTGGCTGGCGGTCGCCGCGGTGTGGAGCGTCTTCGGGGTCCGAGGGGTGCTGCGGCGGCGTGGCCTGGCCTGGGCCGGGGCGGCGTTGGGCGTCTTCGGCGCGCTGATGCTGGGCACCGTCGTGCTGACCACGCTCACCAACTTGAACGCCTCGGACTTCCGGGACACCGTCGATCTCCACGCGCAGGGCTGGCTGTTGCTGGGTGGCGCGTTCGCGGGTTGGCTGGGGTGGCGGTTGGGCAGCCAGAGTGCGCGGGTCGCCGCCACCGACTGATCGACGAGTCGGTGCCGTCCAGTAACTTGCGGGTGCCTGCCCGGCGGGACGACCGGTGACGATGCGCACGGCGGAGGACAACCAGTGACCACATTGGACGCGAAGCTCGATCGGGTGCTCGGCGCCAAGTCCGGCAAGGCACTCGATTCAGCGCTGGGCTTGGCCACCGTGGGAGATTTGCTGCGCCACTACCCGCGCCGCTACGCCGAGCGCGGCGAGCTGACCGCGATCGCCGGGCTGGAGATCGGCGAGCACGCCACCGTGCTGGCGCAGGTCGAGCGGGTCACCAAGCGCACCATGAAGTCCCGCCGCGGCACCATCGTCGAGGCCCGCATCACCGACGGCCACCGCTCGCTGAGCTGCACGTTCTTCAACCAGGCGTGGCGGGAGCGGGAGCTGCTGCCGGGGCGGCGCGGCATGTTCGCGGGCAAGGTCACCGCCTACCGCAAGCAGCTGCAGCTGGCACACCCGGAGTACCAGCTCTTCGACGCGGAGAAGACCGATCTCGGTTCGGCGGCCGAAGAATTCGCCGCCGCGCTGATCCCGGTCTACCCGGCCGCGCATGGCTTGCCGTCGTGGTCGATCGCGCAGTGCGTGAGCCAGGTGCTGGACGTCTGGGACGGCACCGACGACCCGCTGCCGGTGGAGCTGCGCGACCGCATGGGGCTGGCGGACCTGGAATCGGCGCTGCGCAAGGTCCACCGCCCGCAGAACTTCGGGGAGGTGACGGCCGCGCAGGACCGGTTGAAGTGGGACGAGGCGCTGGCGGTGCAGCTGGCGCTGGCGCAGCTGCGCGGCGCGGCGAAGTCGCATCCGGCGCCGGTGTGCCGGCGGCGCGACGACGGCGTGCTGGCGGCGTTCGACCAGCGGATGCCGTTCGAGCTGACGAAGGGGCAGCGGGAGATCGGCGAGCAGATCGCCGTCGACCTGACCACCGAGCACCCGATGAACCGCCTGGTGCAGGGCGAGGTCGGCAGTGGCAAGACGGTGGTGGCGCTGCGCGCGATGCTGCAGGTGGTGGACTCCGGGCGGCAGGCGGCGATGCTCGCGCCGACCGAGGTGCTCGCCGCGCAGCACGCCCGCTCGCTGCGCGAACTGCTTGGCGACCTGGCGATGGCCGGTGAGCTCGGCGGTGCGGACGACGCCACCCGGGTCACGCTGCTGACCGGTTCGCTGAATGCGGCGCAGCGCAAGAAGGCCTTGCTGGAGGCGGCTTCCGGTGAGGCCGGGATCGTCGTCGGCACGCACGCGCTGATCCAGGACCGGGTGTCGTTCGCCGATCTCGGCCTGGTCGTGGTGGACGAGCAGCACCGCTTCGGCGTTGAGCAGCGCGACGCGTTGCGGGCGCGCGGCGGGGACGGGGTGTCGCCGCACGTGCTCGTGATGACCGCGACACCGATCCCGCGCACGGTGGCGATGACGGTCTACGGCGACCTGGAAACCTCGGCGCTGCGGGAACTTCCGCGCGGTCGCTCGCCGATCAGCACGAGCGTCGTTCCGGTGGCGGAGAAACCGGCTTGGCTGGATCGGGCCTGGGCGCGCGTCCACGAGGAGGTCGCGGCCGGCCACCAGGTCTACGTGGTGTGCCCGCGGATCGGCGATGACGAGGAGAACTCGGTCAAAGGCAAGAAGAAGGCCGCGAAGTCCGCTGTGGACGACAGCGACGGGGGCGGCGAGGAGCCGCCGCCGGAGGAGGGCGAGGAACGGCGGCCGCCGGTGGCGGTGCTCGACGTCGCGGAGCAGCTCGCCGCCGGGCCGCTGGAGGGCCTGCGGCTGGGCATCCTGCACGGCCGGCTGGCTGCGGACGACAAGGACGCGGTGATGCGCGCATTCGCCGCCGGGGAGCTGGACGTGCTGGTCGCCACCACCGTCGTCGAGGTCGGTGTCAACGTGCCGAACGCGACCGTCATGGTGATCATGGATGCCGACCGGTTCGGCGTCAGCCAGCTGCACCAGCTGCGCGGCCGCGTCGGCCGGGGCAGCGCGCCAGGCCTTTGCCTGCTGGTCACCGAGGCGATGGCCGGCACCACCACGCGGGACCGGCTGGACGCGGTTGCCTCCACCACGGACGGCTTCGAGCTCGCCCGCCTGGACCTGGAGCTGCGCCGCGAGGGCGACATCCTCGGCGCGGCGCAGTCCGGCCGGAAGTCGGGCCTGAAGATGCTGTCGCTGCTGCGCGACGAGGACGTGATCGCCCAGGCCAGGGAGGAAGCCGAGCGGGTGGTCGGCGAAGACCCCCAACTGCGGAAGCAGCCGGGGCTGGCCCGGATGGTCGCCGAAGTGGTCGACGCCGACCGCGCCGAGTACCTGGAGAAGAGCTAGGCCTGGTCCGGGCCTTGACCGGACGAGTTGCTCCGCACGCTAGGGCGTTAGGCGGACGGGTAGCTCTTGGTGGCCGTTGGAGATGAATGAGGCCAGCGGGCGCAGCTCGTTCGGAGGCACCGCGAGGGTCAGGTTCGGGAAGCGGTCGAACAGCGCCGGTAGTGCGATCTCCGCTTCCAGCCGAGCCAGCGACGAGCCGAGGCAGAAGTGGACGCCGTGGCCGAAGGCCAGGTGCTCCTTGTCCGGCCGGGTGATGTCGAAGCGGTCCGCGTCGTCGTGCCGGTCCGGGGCTCGCCCGGCCGCTGCGTATGCCGCCACGATCGGTTCACCTTGGCGGATGGTCAGCCCGTCCAGCTCGATGTCCTCGACCGCGTAGCGCAGCGGCAGGTTCGCAACCGGTGCCTGCCAGCGCAGCGTCTCCTCGATCACGTCTTGCCAGGAACAGTGCCCGGTCAATACCAGGTCGAGCTGGTCGCGGTGGGTGAGCAGCGCCGCGATGGCGTGATCGAGGAGATTGACGGTCGTCTCGTGACCGGCCCCCAGCAGTAGAAAGATCATGTCGACCAGTTCGGCCTCGCTGAGCCGCGAGTCGTTCTCGTCTCGGGCCGCCAGCATGGCGCTGACGAGGTCGTCGCCGGGTTCCCGGCTCTTCGCCGCGACTAGCTCGGCCAAGAGCTCCTGCGCCTCGCCCATGCTCGCGGCCATCTCGCCCGGTTCGGTGGTGGTGTCGAAGGTGATGTCGATGATCTGCCGCAGCCGCGTGCGGGACCCGTCATCCGGGAAGCCGACCAGTCTGCAGATCACCCCGATCGGCAGCGAGTAGGCGAACCGTTTGCGGAGGTCGACCGGCGCCCCGCCCGCGTCCGAGGCGAGCTCGTCGAGCAGCGCGGTGACGATTTGCTCGATCTCCGGCCGCAGCGCCGCGATGCGGCGTGCCGTGAACGCGGCGGAGACCAGCGAACGCAGCCGCCGGTGGTCCTGGCCGTAGGCGGTGCCCATGCACTCCACCGCCACCCAGGTCACCAGCGGCCAGTCGGGCCGGATCTCGCCGGCGATCCACGCGGGCCAGTGTTGGCGCGGGTCCTTGGATACCCGCTGATCGGTCAGCAGGCGGCGCAGCAACCCGGGGTCGGTCACGGCCCAGGCCGTGACCTGTCCGGGCAGTTCGATCGGGGTGGCGGGTCCGCGCTCCCGGAGGACGGCGGCCTCGCCGTGGATGTCGGTGGCGTCGGGGTCTAGGACGTGGGGACATCGGAGTGGCATCAGGGTCCTCTAGGGCGAGCGTCGCGGTCGGGCTTCCGGTGGTCGTCCACGATCTTGCCGATATTCGGCGGGCAGTCCAGCCGCCGATCGGGGCAGCGACGTTGGGCGTACGCCATGCCCAGGCGAGAATAAGAGATCGAAAATTCCACAAAAACAAAATTTGGCGTTTTTTCTTTTGGTGCAGACCTTATTTTAAATCTACATTTGAGCAGGTCACCAGGGAGTCGAGGTGTCCATCACCTGGGAGGTCCTCCCGGAAGAAGGAATTTTCGCGGTACTGTGCTCACACCGACCGACACCTGTCCAGGAGGAGCCGGCATGTTCCGCAAGGTCCTCGTCGCGAACCGCGGCGAGATTGCGATCCGCGCGTTCCGCGCCGCGTACGAGCTGGGTGCGGGCACGGTCGCGGTGTTCCCGCACGAAGACCGCAACTCGTTGCACCGCCTGAAAGCCGACGAGTCGTATGAGATCGGCGAACCTGGTCATCCGGTCCGCGCCTACCTGTCCGTCGAAGGGATCGTCAAGGCCGCGCGCCAGGCCGGCGCGGACGCGGTCTACCCCGGTTACGGGTTCCTCTCCGAGAACCCCGAGCTGGCGCGGGCCTGCCAGGAAGCCGGGATCATCTTCGTCGGCCCCAGCCACGAGATCCTGCAGATGACCGGGAACAAGGCGACCGCGGTCGCCGCCGCCCGCGAGGCCGGGGTTCCGGTGCTGGACTCCTCGTCGCCGTCCCGCGACACCGACGAGCTGCTGGCCGCCGCCGAGAACATGACGTTCCCGGTGTTCGTGAAGGCTGTCGCCGGCGGTGGCGGGCGCGGCATGCGCCACGTCGAGGCGGTGTCCGGGCTGCGCGAGGCGCTGGAAGCGGCTATGCGCGAGGCCGAATCGGCCTTCGGCGACCCGACGGTCTTCCTGGAGCAGGCGGTCATCAACCCGCGGCACATCGAGGTGCAGATCCTCGCCGACGCCGCGGGCAACGTGATCCACCTCTACGAGCGGGACTGCTCGGTGCAGCGCCGCCACCAGAAGGTCATCGAGATCGCCCCGGCGCCCAACCTCGACCCGCAGCTGCGGGAGCGGATCTGCGCCGACGCGGTCGCCTTCGCACGCAAGATCGGCTACGTCAACGCGGGCACCGTGGAGTTCCTGGTCGACGAGCAGGGCCGGCACGTGTTCATCGAGATGAACCCGCGCATCCAGGTCGAGCACACGGTCACCGAGGAGGTCACCGACGCCGACTTGGTCCAGTCGCAGATGCGCATCGCCGCAGGTGAGACGCTCGAAGACCTCGGCATGACGCAGGACTCGATCCGGTTGCGCGGCGCCGCCCTGCAATGCCGCATCACCACCGAGGACCCGGCCAACGGGTTCCGCCCGGACACCGGAATGATCAGCGCCTACCGCTCGCCGGGCGGCGCGGGCATCCGGCTCGACGGCGGCACCGCGTTCGCCGGCACCAGTGTCAACGCGCACTTCGACTCGATGCTGGTGAAGCTCTCCTGCCGGGGCCGCGACTTCGCCACCGCCGTCGCGCGGGCCCGCCGCGCGGTAGCCGAGTTCCGGATCCGCGGCGTATCCACGAACATCCCGTTCCTGCAGGCCGTGCTGGAGGACCCAGACTTCGCCGCGGGCAAGGTCACCACCTCGTTCATCGGCGAGCGGCCGCACCTGCTCACCGCCCGCCACTCCGCCGACCGCGGCACCCGACTGCTGAACTACCTCGCCGACGTGACGGTCAACCGGCCCAACGGCAAGCGCCCGACAACCCCGGACCCGGCGTACAAGCTGCCGGAGATCGACCTGTCGGTCGCCCCGGCGGCCGGTTCGAAGCAGCGCCTCACCGAGCTCGGTCCGGAAGGTTTCGCCCGCTGGCTGCGGGAATCCAAGGCCGTCGGCGTCACCGACACCACCTTCCGGGACGCTCACCAGTCGCTGCTGGCGACCCGGGTGCGTACCAAGGACCTGCTCGCGGTCGCGCCGCACGTAGCGCGGATGACGCCGGAGCTGCTTTCCCTGGAGTGCTGGGGCGGCGCGACCTACGACGTGGCGCTGCGGTTCCTCGCCGAGGACCCGTGGGAGCGGTTGGCGAAGTTGCGCGAGGCGGTGCCCAACATCTGCCTGCAGATGCTTCTGCGCGGGCGCAACACGGTCGGCTACACGCCTTACCCGACCGAGGTGACCGAGCACTTCGTGCAGGAGGCCACCGACACCGGCATCGACATCTTCCGCATCTTCGACGCGCTCAACGACGTCGAGCAGATGCGCCCGGCGATCGAGGCAGTGCGGGCCACCGGCAAGTCCATCGCCGAGGTGGCGCTGTGCTACACGGCCGACCTGTCCAACCCGGACGAGAAGCTGTACACACTGGATTACTACCTGCGACTGGCGGAGCAGATCGTCGGTGCCGGTGCGCATGTGCTGGCCATCAAGGACATGGCCGGGCTGCTGCGCGCGCCGGCGGCGGCGAAGCTGGTTTCCGCGCTGCGCAAGGAATTCGACCTGCCGGTGCACCTTCACACCCACGACACGCCGGGCGGCCAGCTGGCCACCTATCTTGCGGCCGTCCAGTCCGGTGTGGACGCGGTGGACGCCGCGTCGGCGTCGTTGGCCGGCACGACCTCGCAGCCCGCGCTGTCGTCGGTGGTCGCCGCCACCGACTACACCGAGCAGGCCACCGGGCTGGACCTGCAGGCGGTGTGCGACCTGGAGCCTTACTGGGAGTCGGTGCGCAAGGTCTACCAGCCTTTCGAGGCGGGTCTGGCCTCGCCGACCGGGCGCGTGTACAAGCACGAGATCCCCGGCGGCCAGCTGTCGAACCTGCGCACCCAGGCGGTCGCGCTCGGGCTGGGCGACAAGTTCGAGGAGATCGAGGCGATGTACGCCGCGGCCGACCGGATCCTCGGCCGGCTGGTCAAGGTGACCCCGTCGTCGAAGGTTGTCGGCGATCTGGCGCTGCACCTGGTGGGCGCCGGGGTGGACCCGTCCGACTTCGAGGCCGACCCGCGGAAGTTCGACATCCCGGACTCGGTGATCGGGTTCCTGCAGGGCGAGCTCGGCGACCCGCCGGCGGGCTGGCCGGAGCCGTTCCGCACGCGGGCCCTGGCGGGCCGCACCGCGGTGCGCAAGGTCGCGGAACTGTCCGAAGAGGACCGGGCCGGGCTGGAGTCGAACCGCCGGGGCACCTTGAACCGGTTGATGTTCGCGAAGCCGACCAAGGAGTTCACCGAGCACCGCGAGGCGTTCGGCGACACTTCCCTGCTGCGCAGCAAGGACTTCTTCTACGGCCTGCGGCCGGGGGAGGAGTACTCGGTGGACCTGGAGCCGGGCGTGCGGCTGCTCATCGGGCTGGAGGCGATCAGCGAGCCCGACGAGCGCGGCATCCGCACCGTCATGGCGGTCCTCAACGGCCAGCTGCGACCGATCCAGGTCCGCGACCGCTCGGTGGCCACGGACCTGCCGATCGCTGAGAAGGCCGACCGGTCCAACCCCGGCCACGTGCCTGCCCCGTTCGCGGGCGTGGTGACGCTGTCGGTCGCGGAGGGCGACGCGGTGGAGGCGGGCCAGACCATCGCCACCATCGAGGCGATGAAGATGGAGGCCGCGATCACGGCACCGCAGGGCGGCCGCGTCAAGCGCCTGGCGATCGGAGCGGTCCAGCAGGTCGAAGGCGGAGACCTGATCATCGAACTCGGCTGACCGACCGCAACCGACGCGGGCCGTCCTGTCTCATGGGGTGGCCCGCGTTCGGCGTTTCAGGGGCGGAACGGGTTCTCGTCAGGAGGTTCCCGAACCGACAGTGGTGCGGGAGAACGCGCCATCCGCGCTGGTGGACGCCAAAGGCGGGATCTGGCACCCGGCCAGCGCGTTCGCGATGCGGCCAGCGATCGAGAAGGCCTGCTCCCGGTGCCCAGCGGAACCGGCCGCGCGCTGCCGGTTCCGGGCCGGTGTCGAAGATGGACGATGCGAACGCGCGCTCCTTGCGTTGGAACCACTCGGAGACCCCGCGGGCGTTGGCCGCCTGCACTGGCGCTTCGTCGATGCTAGCGCCAGCCGGCAGCCGATGACGCCGGCGAAGCCGCGTGCCAGGGCTGTTGCCGCGGTGCCGATCGACCACCAGACGACCGCGCCGCCCGAGCGCGTGAAGGGCGCCGCTGACCGACTACGCCGGTCGGCGGCGCCCCTCACCCGGAACGAAACTGCCCCGGCTGGGCTGGGATTACGGGGTTTCGAGGACCGTGAGGAGTTGGGTGGCCCGGCTCAGGGCGACGTAGAGGGCCCGGCGGCCGGTGCTGGATTCCGCAGCAAGGCCGTCCGGATCGACGACCACCACGGCGTCGTACTCCATGCCCTTGGCCTCCAGGCTGCCGACCACGCGGAGCCGGTCGGAGCCCGCTTCCGAGCCGTCCACAGTGGATAGCCATTCGCGGACTTCGTCGCGGCGGGCCATCGTGGTGATCACGCCGACCGTGCCCTCGGCCGCCGCCACCAGCTCCGCCGCGGCGGTTCGCGTCTCCCGCGGCAGCTCGTCCGCGGCCACCTCGCGCACCGCCGGGTCGATTCCGGTGGTGCGCACCGCGACCGGCAGGTCCTCGGCCGGTACCAGGTCGCGGACCGCATCGGCGGCGACGGCGAAGATCTCCGCCGAGTTCCGGTAGTTGGTGCGCAGCGTGAACCGGCGGTGCGTGCGCTGCTCGCTCAGGGCTTCCTCCCGCGCCGCTGCGGCCTCCGCCGGATCGGGCCACGACGACTGGACCGGATCGCCCACGATCGTCCAGCTCGCGTGCCGCCCACGGCGACCCACCATGCGCCACTGCATCGGCGAGAGGTCCTGCGCCTCGTCGATCACCACGTGCGCGTACTCGTCGTAGTTGACCGCGCGGCGCGACTTCTCCGCGTCCGGGTCGGTGCGGCGCCGCTTCGGCGGCGGCCCGGCCAGCACCCGCAGCTCGTCGATCAGCGCGATGTCGGCGACCGTCCACTCGGTCACCTCGGTCCACGACTTGGCCAGCAGGTCGACCTCCTCGACCGACAGCAACCGGCGGGCGGCCTGGGACAGCCGCGCCGGGTCGGACAGCCAGCGCAACACCTGCATCGGGTACAGCGGCGGCCACCAGGCGACCAGGAACCGGTGGAACTCGATGCGGTCGCCGATCTCGGTGATCAACTGTTCGCGGTCCGGCTGGAAGTCCTCATCGGCGGCCTGCTTCGCCTTCTGCCACAGGGCTTCGAGCAACGCGTCGGCCGCCCGCATTCGGGACCGGTTGGGCTGCCCGCCCTTGCCGTGCAGCCCGCGGCGGATCCGCTTCAGGTCGTCGGCCTGCAGCTTCAGCACCGTGCCCCGGTAGAACATCCGCAGCTGCTCCGGCGCATCCGGCGGCGGCAACCGCAGCGCCCGCCGGAGCACCTTCACCATCCGCGACGAGCCCTTGACCTCCGCCGTGCGCGGATCGTCGATCTTGGCCGTGCCCATCCCGTCCAGCACCTCGCCGAGCGCCCGCAGTTCGACATTGTGCTCGCCCATCGACGGCAGCACGCGCGAGATGTAGGACATGAACACCGGCGACGGCCCTACCACCAGCACGCCGGGCCCGCCGAGCCGGCGCTGGTCGCGGTAGAGCAGGTAGGCGGCGCGGTGCAGCGCCACCGCGGTCTTGCCGGTGCCCGGCCCGCCGGTGATCTCGGTGACCCCGCCCTCGGGCGCCCGGATCGCGTCGTCCTGTTCCTTCTGGATGGTGGCGACGATGTTGCGCATCGAATCGCCGCGCGACCGGGTCAGCGCCGCCATCAGCGCGCCGTCGCCGATCATCCGCATGTCCGCCGGCGCCCGGTCCGGGTCCAGCAGGTCGTCGGAGAGGTCGACGACCTGCTCGCGGGAGGAGCGGATCACCCTGCGGCGCACCACCTCCAGCGGCTGCTCGGGCGTGGCCTGGTAGAACGCCGCCGCCAGCGGGGCCCGCCAGTCCACCAGCAGGTTGTCGAACTGCGGGTCGCGGATGCCCAACCGGCCGATGTGCACGGCATCACCGTCGGCGAAATCCAGGCGGCCGAACACGAGTCCCTCGGACTCCGCGTTCAACGCCTGCAGCGTACGGTTCGCGTGGTAGAGCATCACGTCGCGCTCGTTGAGCGCCTCGGGCGTGGCCTCCTGCCCGTACTCGTAGCTCTTGTCGCGCATCGCCTCGGCTTCGGCGCGCAACTCGTCGAGCCGGGCGTAAACCCGATCGACATGCTGCTGCTCGACCGCGATCTCGGCCTGCTTGATGGACGCTTCGGACACTTGTGTCGTTCTCCCCGTCTGGCGCAGTGGGCAGACCAGTCAGCCTACGACCCGCCGCGGTGCCGGTTTGCTGCTCCCAGGAGCTAAGAACCCACGTACCCAGGCGTAAACTCCCATGCACAACGCTGGGCCGTCCTCGCCAGGCGATGTCTGAGAACTCTGGCGTCTGAGAACCTTGGCGATGTCTGAGAACCTGCGGCGGTGCCAGTTGCGCCGGTGGGAAAAGCGAATCGGCCGATGCCGCTTGCCCGACGCCGTTTCCCAGACGTTGCCTGGTGCGTGGGCGGACTTCGAGGCCCGCGGCGCATCGGTCGGTAGGGCGTGCGCGACGATGGTCGGGTGACGCGGATCGTAGCCGGAAGTGTGGGCGGGCGGCGCATCGAGGTGCCCCCGCGCGGCACCAGACCCACCTCGGAGCGGGTGCGGGAAGCCCTGTTCAGCGCGCTGGAATCGGTCATCGAGCTGACCGGCGCGCGGGTGCTCGACCTCTACGGCGGCTCCGGGGCGCTCGGCCTCGAAGCCCTGTCTCGCGGCGCAGGCCACGCCACCTTCGTCGAGTCCGACCGGCGCGCCGCCCAGCTGTTGCGCCGCAACGCCGCATCGCTGGGGTTCCGCGAGGTCCGGGTGGAGCAGGCGAAGGCCGAGACCCTGATCGGCACCCCGACCGCGCAGCCCTTCGACGTGGTGCTGGCGGACCCGCCCTACGACCTCGCGCCCGAGCAGCTGCAGCGCGTGCTGGTCGGGCTGGTCCAAAACGGCTGGACCGCGCCGGAGAGCCTCGTGATCGTCGAGCGCGCGGTGCGCAGCGGCGAACCGGACTGGCCGCCGCCCCTCCACGCGATGCGCAGCAAGCGCTACGGGGACACCGCGGTGCACTGGGCCGTGCACGAGGAGCCGTGAACGAGCGGTGACCCGCGCCACGCGCTCGTGGGTGCATCCGCGAACGGCTGCTAACGTGCCAGGTCATGAGGCGTGCCGTGTGTCCAGGCTCCTACGACCCGGTGACGAACGGTCATCTGGACATCATCGAGCGAGCGTCGAAGCTGTTCGACGAGGTCGTCGTCGCGGTGCTCATCAACAAGAACAAGAAGAGCCTCTTCACCGTCGAGGAGCGGCTGGAGATGCTGCGCGAGGTCACCGCCCAGTGGCCCAACGTGCGCATCGACGCCTGGCACGGCCTGCTCGTGGACTACTGCAAAGCGCACGAAATCGGCGCGATCGTCAAGGGCCTGCGCGCGGTTAGCGACTTCGACTACGAACTGCAGATGGCGCAGATGAACCAGCAGCTGTCCGGGGTCGAGACGATGTTCATGTCCACCAACCCCTTGTACAGCTTCCTGGCTAGCTCGCTGGTCAAGGAGGTCGCCACCTACGGCGGCGACGTTTCGAACCTGCTGCCGCCGAAGATCGAGCAGCGGCTCCGCCAGCGGCTGGCCGAGCGCAGCTGAGCGGCACCGCTTCCGCACCCCAGAGCCGCACGGCATCCGGGTCGCCCGCGTTGCTACGCCGTTCGGATTAGCGCGTGTCCTTCGACCGTGCCCTATGACATTTCGGGTTCACGTCAACTTCAGTGCGTGAACAGGTCGTCGACGTAGCGTGATCGACCATGAATCGGATCACGTCGAAGACAGTGCAGATCCTGTTGGCCGGTCTTATCGCGGTCGTAGGCCTGGTCGGGTTCCAGGCGAGCGCCCTGTCCGCCGCGCCGACCGCGCCCGTCGCGCAGGTGCCGTGCCGGGACACCTCCGGCTTCCAGAAGGTCGACCTCTCCGCCCTGCCCAAGGAGGCGACCGACACGGTCAACCTGATCAAGCAGGGCGGCCCCTACCCGTACCCGCAGGACGGCCAGGTCTTCTCGAACCGGGAAGGCACCCTGCCGAAGTGCGACAGCGGGTACTACCACGAGTACACCGTCAAGACGCCTGGCAGCGACGACCGCGGCGCGCGCCGCTTCGTGGTCGGCAACGGCGGCGAGTACTTCTACACCGAAGACCACTACGACAGCTTCCGGCTGACCAACATCAACGCGTAGTTCCGCGAGCCGTGCGCGTCCCGGGATGCCCGGGCGCGCACGAGTGCGTTCGGGGGCTTGACACGCGGATACCGGATTTCCCCCGCCAGTCTGCCCAGCGCGGGCAGACTAATAGCAGAACAACCCATGATCGGCGGCTGCGGGTGTTCTGACATGCTTGCTGGTGCGGCGGCTACGACGGCAGGGAGATCAAGGTGTACCGGGTGTTCGAGGCGCTCGACGAGCTGGTCACGATCGTCGAGGAAGCGCGTGGCGTGCCCATGACGTCGGGGTGCGTGGTGCCCCGCGGCGACGTGCTGGAGCTGCTCGACGACGTGCGGGACGCGATCCCGCAGGAACTCGACGACGCCCAGGATGTCCTCGACCACCGCGACGAGGTGGTGTCCACCGCCGAGGCGCAGGCCGACAAGTCGGTCACCGACGCCCGCAACGAGGCCGACCGCACGATCGCCGCGGCGCGAGCCCAGGCGGAGCAGCTGCTCGCCGACGCCCGCGAGCAGGCCGACGAGCTGATGGCCGAGGCGCGGGCGCAGGCAGAGCAGGCAGTGACCGCCGGCCGCCGCGAGTACGAGGACTACGTCGGCCGCGCCCAGTCCGAGGCCGACCGCATGGTGCAGGCCGGTCGTGCCGCCTACGAGCAGTCGGTGCACGAGGGAAAGGCGGAACAGGCCCGGCTGGTCGCCGACACCGAGGTCGTGCAGTCGGCGAACACCGAGGCCAAGCGGATCGTCGACGAGGCCAAAGAGGACGCCGAGCGGCTGCGCAGCGAGTGCGACGCCTACGTCGACTCCCGCCTGGCCGACTTCGAAGACCTGCTCGGCCGCACGCTTCGCACCGTCGGAAAGGGTCGCCAGCAGCTGCGCAGCCCGATGGGCGCCCCGTTCGACTACGAGGAGTGGAACGCCGGAAACAACACCGGTGCAAACTGATCTTTTCCCGTCCTCCGCAGCGGATTCGCCGCGGAGGGGCTGGTGTCGCGGGCGGACCGCTGTCGCGTACCCTGGGAAAGCTGGCTGGGGATGATGCGCAGCTGTTCATCCACCAATGCCGCACCACCTGCCCTGTTGAATTGACCACCGAAACTTGTGATGTCTAAGAACCATGCAGCGCGCACCGCGCACGTCGGCCCTTGGGTGATCGACACCCGGGAGATCGGTTACCGGGCCGGCAGCAGCCGCGCCTACACGCGCAGTGCCCCGGCACCGGCCGGGTTCGGGTTGGACATGATCAAGGTGCCCGAGGGCGAGCCGGTCGAGCTCGACCTACTGGCCGAGTCGGTGGTGGAGGGCGTGCTCGTGTCGGGCACCGCCGTGGCCACCTTGGCCGGCGGGTGCGTCCGATGCCTGGACCCGATCTCCGACGAGGTCGAGGTGGAGGTGCGGGAACTGTTCGCCTACCCGGACAGCGCAACAGACGCCAGCACCGATGACGACGAGATGGAGCGGGTCGTGGATGACCTGATCGACCTCGAATCGGTGGTGCGGGACGCGATGTTGCTATCGCTGCCTTCGGCGCCGTTGTGCTCGCCGGACTGCCCGGGCCTGTGCACCGGGTGTGGCGTGAAGTGGGCCGAACTCGCCCCCGATCACACGCATGAGACCATTGATCCTCGCTGGGCTGCACTGCAAGAGCGGCTCGGCGGGACCGAGGAGGAGAAGTAGTCGTGGCCGTCCCGAAGCGCAAGATGTCCCGGGCCAACACCCGTCACCGCCGGTCGCAGTGGAAGACCTCGGCGCCGACGCTGGTGCAGTGCTCCAACCGGGCCTGCCGTCAGCAGAAGCTGCCGCACGTGGTCTGCCCGGCCTGCGGCCAGTACGACGGCCGCCAGGTCGTCCAGTCCGCCTGATCGGCGGCCGCGTAGTGGGGGGAAAGCAGTCACGGGCCCGGAAGGTCGATCGGGCTCCGCTGGTGGCAGCGCTCGGCGTCGAGCTCGACGCCGAGCTGCTCACCCTTGCACTCACCCACCGCTCGTACGCCTACGAGAACGGCGGTCTGCCGCCGAACGAGCGGCTGGAGTTCCTCGGGGATGCGGTACTCGGCCTGGTGATCACCGATCACCTGTACACCGAGCACCCGGACCTGCCCGAGGGGCAGCTCGCGAAGCTCCGCGCCAGCGTGGTCAACATGCATGCGCTGGCCGGCGTCGCCCGCGGGCTCGGTGAGGGCGGTCTGGGCGAGTACCTGCTGCTGGGCAGGGGCGAGGAGCTCACGGGGGGACGGGACAAGGCGAGCATCCTCGCGGACGGTCTGGAAGCCGTGCTCGGCGCCGTTTACCTGGCGAAGGGCATCGGCGTCGCCCGCGATGTGGTACACCGGCTGTTCCAACCGCTGCTGGCCGAGGCGCCGCAGCGCGGTGCCGGGCTGGACTGGAAGACGAGCCTGCAGGAGCTGACCGCGTCGACCGGGCTCGGCGTGCCCGAGTACCGGGTCGAGGAGCAGGGGCCGGACCACCGCAAGGAGTTCAGCGCCTACGTGGCGGTCGGCGGGCAGACCTACGGTCGCGGTGACGGCCGCACCAAGAAGGAAGCCGAGCAGAAGGCCGCCGAGGCGGCCTGGCGGCAGCTCTCCGAGCAGCAGACCACCGAAGACGCCGAGACGACGCCCTCCGCGTAGCGCCGCCTGCCGGGCCCGCGCGAGCGGGGAGGCGGGGCCGCGCGCCGGGGTTCGGTGCGGGTGGTCGAAGATGTTTTCGTGCCTGAGTTGCCTGAGGTCGAGGTCGTCCGGCGTGGTGTCGCCGAACATGCGGTCGGTCGAACGTTGTCCAGCGTCGAGGTTGCGCATCCGCGCGCGGTGCGTCGGCACGTGCCCGGTCCGGATGATTTCGCAGGTCGGCTTGCCGGGCGTTGCCTGAGCGCGGCGCGGCGGCGCGGCAAGTACCTGTGGCTGGAGCTCGGTGATGAGGCCGGTTCGCCCGATTCCGGCGGTGAAGCCCTGGTAGTGCACCTGGGGATGAGCGGTCAGCTGATCGTGCAACCCGGCAACACCCAGGACGAGAAGCACCTGCGGGTGCGGTTGCGGTTCGCCGACGGCGGGCCGGAGCTGCGGTTCGTCGACCAGCGCACCTTCGGCGGCCTGCACCTGGCCGATCTGGTCGAGGTGGACGGGATCGCGTTGCCGAAGCCGGTGGCGCACATCGCGCCCGACCCGCTGGAGCAGGTCTTCGACGTGGACGCGGTGGCCACTCGGTTGCGGTCGCGGCGCACCGGGATCAAGCGGGCATTGCTCGACCAGAGCCTGGTTTCCGGAGTCGGCAACATCTACGCGGACGAGGCGCTCTGGCGAGCCAAGCTGCACTGGGCGCGGCCCACGGCGACCTTGACGCGTCCCAAGATCCGCGAGTTGTTCGGTGCCGTCACCGATGTCATGCAGGAAGCGTTGCAGGTCGGCGGCACCTCGTTCGACGCCTTGTACGTCAACGTGAACGGCGAGTCCGGTTACTTCGACCGCTCGTTGGCGGTGTACGGGCAGGCGGGGTGCCCGTGTCCGCGGTGCGGGGCCTCGGTGCGGCGTGACGCGTTCATGAACCGCTCTTCCTACACCTGCCCGGTGTGCCAGCCGAAGCCCCGCAACGCCCACCTCTGAGCACGTGGAACCGCGCTGGTCCTAGCCCTCGATGCGGCCGAAGCCGTTGTAGCCGACCAGCAGGTTCCAGACCGTATTGGTCCGTGCTGCCGCCCACGTACGGCCGGGAGCCCGGCGCGGTCAGGTCCATAATGGTCAGCCAGGCGAAGCTCCGGCGCACCACGTGGTGCACGATCCAGATCGTCAGCACCCCGGCCAGCGCCTGCGGCAGCAGCAAGCTCCAGGTGTTGAAGCCGAACGCGCGGGCGGAAAGTGCCTGCATCCACAGCGCCAGCGGCGGCTTGTCGACGGTGGCACGAACCCGCGTCCGGTGCGCCGAAGAAAAACGCTTGCCAGCTTTGGCTCATGCCGAGCACCGCCGCCGATTAGTAGGTGTTGGCCCACCTCGTTGATCGACAGCGACCAGGTGCCGAGGAATGCCGACACGGCGAGCACCGTCCACAGGGGCCGGCCGGGCCCACCCAGGGTCATCTCGTGTTGCGTCCTGGAAGCTGGACCAGGCCAGCGGGTGAGAGTCCCGTCCGGGTAGGCACCGGAGCGCCCGGTAGCAGGCCCCAGTCTGTCGGGGAG
>NZ_JBSFLZ010000049.1:0-43471 GCF_053599315.1 Saccharopolyspora sp. NPDC000995 | reverse complement strand
GCGTCGGCGGCGAGCACGCGGGCGGTGTCCACCGCGCGCTGGTCCAGTTCGGTCCAGCCTTCGGGCAGGTTCTTGGTGGTCAAGCGGGCAAGGTCGTCGGTGACGGACACGGACGCAGCTCCAAGTTTCCTTCGGCGGTTTTCCCTACAACGCGGTGAATGCGGTCGCTGCTGGACCGATCCGAACCGCGGTTATCCCTCGTCCGACGGGCAGCCTAGTCGTGTCCGATCAGCCACGCGCCGACCCGTCTGCATTGCTGTTTCCCCGCCCGTCGGGAGCGGGAAGCGGCGGCGCCCACACTGCGGCTGGGAGACCCACGGTTGCGCCGTCCGGGTGACGCCGGGGACTCGGCTGCTGCCTGCCCGTGCCCTGCGGTTTCGCGCTGAAGGGCGACCCGCGCGACCGGGAACAGGCGGGAACCCGGTCAGGATAGCGGGGAAGGGGCGTGACCAGGGCCACCGGGCCCGCGCGGGACCCCGGCGATAGACCCGCGCGAAGCCGCGTTCAGTAGCGCGCCTACTATTCATGGTCGGTCCAATTCGGCGCGGTCCGGGTTGTGCCAGGTCGTCCGAAACGCCTTAGGAGTGCCATGCCGTCGGTGAGCGCAGCGTCGTGACCACCGTCGTCGACGCCCCCCGGACACGGCACGCTCGGCGGCCCGCTGAGCTGCTGAAAGCCTATGCGGGGCTGATCAAGCCGCGAGTCATCGAGCTGCTGCTGGTGACCACCATCCCGGCGATGCTGCTGGCCGCGCGGGGCATCCCGTCGCCGTGGCTGGTGCTCGCCACGCTGATCGGCGGCACCATGGCGGCGGGCAGCGCGAACGCGTTGAACTGCGTCGCCGACGCCGACATCGACCAGGTGATGAAACGCACCCGGGCCCGCCCGCTGGTGCGGCACACGGTGTCAACCCGGCACGCCCTGGTCTTCGGCATCGCGCTCGGCGTCGGGTCCTTCGGCTGGCTGTGGGCGACGACGAACTTGCTGGCCGCTTCGCTGGCCGTCGGCACGATCCTGTTCTACGTCTTCGTCTACACGCTGGTGCTCAAGCGGCGCACCGCGCAGAACATCGTCTGGGGCGGCGCCGCGGGCTGCATGCCGGTGGTGATCGGCTGGGCCGGGGTGACCGGCCGGGTGGACTGGCCGGCGCTGGTGATGTTCGGCGTGATCTTCTTCTGGACGCCGCCGCATACCTGGTCGCTGGCGATGAAGTACAAGGACGACTACGAGCGCGCCGGCGTCCCGATGCTGCCAGTGGTGGCGCAGCCGACGTACGTGTCGCGGCAGATCGTGGTGTTCACCTGGCTGATGGTGGTGTGGACGCTGCTGCTGGTCCCGGCGACCGGGTGGCTCTACGCGGCGTTCGCGGTCCTCTCCGGGACGTGGTTCCTGTTCCTCGCGCACCGGCTGCACGCCGCTACCAAGCGCGGCGAGAAGACCGAGCCGATGAAGCTGTTCCACATGTCCAACACGTACTTGATGATCGTGTGCGTGGCCCTCGCTGTGGACTCCGCGCTGAGCCTGCCCGTGCTGGGCTGGCCGTTCTGATCGCGTTTCCGCGCTCGTCCGGTTGCGGGTGTCCGCAATTTCAATGGAATCAGACCTTCGATTTCCATTGAAATTGCGGACGTGCGCGGTGGTCACGGCAGGAGCAGGAGCTTTCCGGTGGTGCGGCGGCCTTCCAGGTCCTCGTGCGCGCGGTAGGCGTCCGCCAGCGGGTAGGTGCCGCCGATGCGGATCTTGAGGGTGCCGCTGGCGATCCAGCTGAACAGTTCGTTGGCCCGCGAGTCCAGCTCGTCGCGGGTCAGGATGTGGTGCGCGAGGCTCGGGCGGGTCAGGAACACCGATCCCGCCGCGTTCAGCCGCTGCGGGTCGACTGGCGGCACCGGGCCGCTGGACGCGCCGAACAGCGCGAGCATGCCGCGAGGCCGCAGGCTGGCCAGGCTCGCGTCGAAGGTGGTCTTGCCGACGCCGTCGTAGACCACGTCCACGCCGCGCCCGTCGGTGAGGTCCTTGACCTCCTCGACCACGTCCGCCTCGGTGTAGCGGATGATCTCGTCGGCTCCCGCCTCTCGTGCCAGCTCCTCCTTCTCCGGCGTGGACACCGTGCCGATCACGTTTCCGCCGCGCGACTTGATCAGCTGGGTCAGCAGCAGGCCCATGCCGCCGGCCGCGGCGTGCACCAGGGCGGTCTCGCCGGTGCGCACCGGGTAGGTCGAGGTGATCAGGTAGTGCGCGGTCAGTCCCTGCAGGAGCGCGGCCGCCGCCGTATGGTCGTCCACCCCGTCCGGCACCCGCACCGCCTTGTCGGCGGGCACCAGCGCCCGCTCGGCGTAGCTGCCCGGGGCCATCGCCCAGGCGATGCGGTCGCCGACGCCGAAGCCGGTCACGTCGGGGCCGACCGCGACGACCTTGCCCGCGCCCTCCGAACCGGGCGTGAAAGGCAGCTTCATCGAGTAGATCCCGCTGCGCTGGTAGGTGTCGATGAAGTTGACTCCGGCCGCGGCGACCTCGACCAGCAGCTGGCCGGGCCCCGGGTCGGGCAGCTCGGCTTCGCTGTACTCCAGGACCTCGGGTCCGCCGTTGGCCGCCACGCGAATCGCGTGCATGCTCTCTCCTCCGCCTGTCATCGTTCGACGGGTGCAACTCCGCACCTCGATCCGATCTTCCCCGCGAGCACCCGACATCCGAAATGATGCCCGTCGCACGAGGTGCCGCCCGTTGATCGCGCGGGTGTCGTGTGCGACGAAGCTGCCGCCCGGTGGTGAATCGTGTTTAGGATTGCGGGCATGACGGCTGCCGAGAAGGACACCGAACAGGCCACCGCCCCGTCGCCAAAGGCGATCGCTGTGGCGACGGCGTTCGTCGCCGCGCACGGCGGGTCTGCGCGCGCGGTGGTGGAGAACCTGGGGCGGACGGGTGCCCGGATCGTGCTGATCGGCGAGGACGGCCTGATGGGCGACGTTCTGGTGCCCGACGCGGCCGCGGGAGAGGCCCTCGTCGAGGCCGTCGAAGGGCTGTCGCCGCATGAGTGGGACGGCGAGACGGTCGCGGCGCTGAAGATCGGGCCCGCGCACCGGCGGAAGATGGCCGGCCCCCGGGCGCGGTGACGCCGCGCGTCTCGCGTTAGATGTTCGACACACCTTTGATCGCTGCTTGGTTGAATCGTTCGCTGTGGTCTATGTTTTCAGCGGGGACTAAACTCGATCATTTGGAGTCGTCGTGTCCGACTACTTGCAGCGCACCGACCGGCCCGCCATGTCGGAGTGGATCGAGCAGATGGCGGCGCACTTCGAGGCCAGCGAAGGCATGCCGCTGATCGCCGGCCGGATCCTGGCGTTCCTGCTGATCTGCGACCCGCCGGAGCGCACCGCCGCGGAGCTGTCCCACGCGCTGGCCGCGAGTACCGGATCGATCAGCACGAACGTGCGGCTGCTGATGCGGCTCGGGGTGATCTCCAAGACGACCCGGCAGGGCCGCGAGGCGGCCCTGTACCAGGTGGAGGAGGACCGCTGGCCGGCGCTGGTGCGCCAGCGCATGGAGCGGGTCACCGCGCTGGAAGAGCTCACCTCGCAAGGCCTGCGGATGTTCAGCGGCCAGGGCGAACGGGCCCGCCGCCTGCGCACGGTGAACGAGTTTTACCAGTGGCTGTCCGGCGAGATGCCGGAGCTGTGGCGCCGCTGGGAACGCGAAGGCAAACCCAAGCTGCGCTTCTGACCAGCACCGCGCCGGGGATGACGGCATCGGCCGATTGGTTGCCCGGAGCGGGTCGCAGGCAACTTCGAGATCGAGTCCAGCGGCGGGTCGGACGGTGCTCTCACCGGCGGTGGCCTCGCGCCTGGTGTCCCGTGTGCGATCGCCCGGTGAAAAGCCGTTGAGCGGGCGGGAGCGCGAGGTCGTGGGGCTGGTGGCCAGGGGCAGGTCCGGCCGCGAGATCGCCGCGGCGCTGTTCCTCAGCGAGGCGACGGTCAAGACCCACCTGACCCACCTCTACGACAAGTTGGGGGTCAAGGACCGGGCCGCGGCGGTCGCGTCCGCCTACGAGCGCGGCATTCTCGGCTGAGGTCCGACTGGTTCAGGCGGCGACGGATTCCTTGGCCGTGGCCTCGGGCGTCGGCTCCGGCAGCGGGCCGCGGTAGCGGGACTCGCACCAGAGCATCGCGGTGACGATGATCACCAGCGTCGCCGCCAGCACGTGCAGGACCACCATCGTCTCGGGAACGCCGAGGTAGTACTGCACGGAGCCGATCCCGCCCTGCACCAGCACGAGCACGCATGCCGCGCCGTAGGTCTTCAGCAGGGCCTTGGTCGGGCGGGCGCTGCGCAGCCACACGCCGAACAACGCGAGCAAAAGCACGTACGCCATCACCAGCAGGCCGTGGGCCTGCACCATCGTCGGCACCGGGAGGTCGAGTCGCGGCGTGTCCGGGTCGCCCGCGTGCGGGCCGGAAGCGGTGACCAGCGTGCCGAGGACCAGCACGGCCGCGGTGACCACGACCAGGGCGGCCAGCAGCTTACGCATCGGCGGCGGCACCACGCCGGCTGGCTCGCGGTCGCCCTCGGTGGTCGCCTTGACCAGGATCGTGGCCAGCCAGATGAGTACTGCCGAGGCCATGAAGTGCATCGACACGCTCCACCAGGCCAGGTTGACGCGCACCGTCATGCCGCCGATGATTGCCTGCGCGATCACGCCCAGCGGCATCACCAGCGCCAGCCGGACTAGCCGCTTCCGGTAGGGCAGGCACCGCCACGCGGCCAGGAAGCAGGCCAGCGCGATGAACCCGATCACGCCGGTCAGCAGTCGGTTGCCGAACTCGATCACCTGGTGGAGGGTCGCTACCTCGGGGTGCTCGACGGGCACCATGCTGCCCGGGAAGCACTGCGGCCAGGTGGGGCAGCCGAGCCCGGAACCGGTCACCCGGACGATCACGCCGGTCACCGAGATCAGCGCCTGCGTCACCAGCACCGCGATTGCCAGACCGCGCACAACGCGCGGCGACGGGCGGGAGATCCGGGAAGTCATCGAGGCCGTGGGCACGCACTCGATGGTAGGCCGCCGCCGAAAACCGCCCACCCGCAGGGGCTTGACAACGCGGTGCCGGCGAGCTGTCAGAGCGTGCGGCGGAGTCCATGCGGGAGCGCGCCGCGCAGCAGCGTGATCGCGTGCCAGAGCTCGAGGTTAGAGGTGCGGTTCGTCGGGCCACGCCAGTTCGGCGTGCTCTAGTTCCAGGGTTTGCTTGGTTTGGCCCGCGACCTTCGTCGCGCATCCTAGAACGATGCTCTAGCTAGAACGATGTTCCAGGACGGTCGGCAGTCCCGGATCAGGTCAGACGGGTGGTCCGGATCGCCACCGCGCCGCACACCGCGCCCCACGCCACCAGCACCGCGACCGGCTGCACGCCGGGCAGGGCGCCGTTGACAAGCACCGCGTCCAAGGCCTCCGCGAGGGCACCGGACGGCAGGAAGCCAGCGACCGCACCGACCGGGCCGGGCAGTTCGCTCGCGGGCAGCGCCAACCCACCGGCGAGCAGCAGCACGAACCAGATCGCGTTGGCCAGCGCGAGCACGATCTCGGCCCGCAACGACCCACCGACCAGCACCCCGGCCGCGCCGAAGGCGAGCGTGCCCAGGACCAACAGCGGGATGGCGGGCAGCAGCCCGGCAAGCGCGGGTGACCAGCCCAGCAGCGCCGCGGCGACGCCCAGCACAACCGCCTGCAGCGCGACGACCAGCAGCGTCGCCAGTACACGACCGGACACCAGCGTCCAGCGCGGCAGCGCCGTCGCGGACAGCCGCTTGAGCACGCCGTAGCGGCGGTCGAAGCCGAGCGCGATGGCCTGCCCGGTGAACGCCGTGGACATCACCGCCAACGCCAGGATCCGCGGCATCACCGAGTTCACCCGCGGCTCCGGCAGGGCGCCGATGTGCAGCGTGCTCAGCCCGATCAGCAGCGCCAGCGGGATGATCAGCGTCAGCAGCGCCTGCTCGCCGTGCCGGATGATCAGCAGCGCCTCGACCTTGGTCTGCGCGGCCAGCATCCGGCCCGCGCCGCCGCGGCCGGGCTTCGGCGCGAACGTGCCCGGCGGGAACTGGGCGCCGAGCTGGGCGGGAGCGTTGGTTTCGGCGTTCACGATCGCAGCTCCCGTCCGGTCAATTCCAGGAATACGTCCTCCAGGCTGCGGCGGCTGACCCGGAGTTCCTGCGCGAGCACGCCGTGCTGCGCGCACCAGGCGGTCACGGTCGACACCACCTGCGGGTCGACCACGCCGCGCACCACGTAGTCGCCGGGGCGCAGCTCGGTGGCCTCGCAGCCCTCCGGCAGCGCGGCCAGCAGCAGCTTCAGGTCCAGCCCGGGCTGGGAGCGAAACCGGAGTTCCTGCCTGCCGTCCTCGGGTTCGGTGAGCTCCGCCGCGGTGCCCTCGGCGACCGCGCGGCCGTGGTCGACGATCACCACCCGGTCGGCCAGCGTTTCGGCCTCGTCCATTAGGTGGGTCGTCAGCAGCACGCTTACTCCATCGCGGCGCAGTGCGCCGACCAGGTCCCAGACCAGCCGCCGCGCCTGCGGGTCCAGTCCTGCGGTGGGCTCGTCGAGGAACACCAGCTCGGGGCGGCCGACCAGGGCGCAGGCCAGTGACAGGCGCTGCTGCTGGCCGCCGGAGAGCCGCTTGTAGGGGGTGCGGCGGGCGGCGTCGAGGCCGAGCACGTCCAGCAGCCACGCCGGGTCCAGCGGGTCGGCGGCGCAGGCGGCGATCAGGTTCAGCATCTCGTCGGCGCGCACGCCCGGATACGCGCCGCCGCCCTGCGGCATGACGCCGATCCGCGGCCGCAACGCCTCTGACTGCGTGCGCGGGTCCAGCCCGAGCACGCGCACTTCCCCGTCGTCCGCGCGTTGGAAGCCCTCGCAGATCTCGACGGTAGTGGTCTTGCCCGCGCCGTTGGGCCCGAGCAGCGCCAGGACGCTGCCGCGCGGCAGGCACAGGTCGAGCCCGGCAACGGCGACGGTGTCGCCGAAGCGCTTCTTCAGCCCCCGCAACCGGACGGCCGGGCTATCGGCGTTGCTCACGACATCCAAGCCTATTGCGTGCCCGGCCGAACACCGCCGCGGGTCGGCAGCAGGCCCGGGACCTTTCCGCGCACCAGCCAGAGCGTGATCGCGAAGGCGATCGCTGCGGCGATCACCGCGAACGGGATCTGGTAGGCGCGCAGCACGAAACCCGCCCCGGTCGGCGGCACCAGCAGTGACACCGCGGCGCAGATCACGGTCGCGGTGATTCGGAACCGGTTGCTGTTGGTGGACAGCGCCAGCGGCACCACCGACCACAGCAGGTACCAGGGCCACAGCACCGGCACGGCCAGCGCGAGCGTGAGGAACGTGATGCCCATCGCGGCCAGCGGTTCGATGCGGCCGCGGAAGGACAGCCACAGCATCCGCAGGCACACCGCGGCGACGATCAGATATCCGATGATCTTGGTGATGACCAGCATCGCGTCGGTCTGGTTGCCCAGCCCCAGCAGGGTGCTCAGGCCGCCGCCGGTCATGCCGAACGCGGTCAGCGGCGCCATGAACGTCTTGACCCGGTTGGGCACGTCGAAGGTGTCGATCCAGCCGAGTCCCCAGCCACTGGCCACCGTGATCACCGTCATGGTGGCCAGGAACACCGCCGCCAGCAGCGCCGCGACCCGCACCAAGTCGCGGAACCGGCCGCCGCGCCGCAGCACCAGGTAGATCCCGAAGAAGCCGAGTGCGATCCAGCCGGGCGGCTTGATCGCCCCGGCGATGGTCAGCAGCACGCCGGCGGCGATGGTGCCCGGCACGGTCTGGTAGCGCAGCCCCAGCTCGATGGCGGCCAGCATGATGCCGACCATAAGCGCCTCGTTGTGCATGCCGCTGACCACGTGGAAGAGCACGATCGGGTTGGCCGCGCCGAGCCACAGCGCCGCTGCCGGGTGCACCCCGCAGCGGCGCGCCAGCCGGGGGATCGCCCAGATCGCCAGTGCCAGCCCGCACAGCATCACCGCGCGCCACACCAGCACCCCGAACACCACGTTGTCGCCGACGATCCGGGAGATCACCTGGCCGAACATCAGGAACAGCGGCCCGTACGGCGACGGGGTGTCGCGCCAGATGTTGGGCACGTTGGCGGTGAACGGGTGGTCGATGCCCAGCGCGGCGGCCGAGCCCAGCACGTACGGGTTGAAGCCGCGGGCGGCCACCTCGCTCTGCGCGAGGTAGCTGTACATGTCGGTGCTGAACAGCGGCGGGGCCAGGGCCAGCGGCAGTGCCCACATCGCCAGCGTGCGGGCCAGCTGGGTGACCGACAGCATCCGGCCGCGGCCCGGCCAGCAGAGCTTCCCCAGCCACAGCCAGGCGATCACGATCATCAGCATGCCCAGCCAGCAGCTGGCCATCGCGGCGGTCGGGATCCGGACGGGCAGACCGATCAGGCGGGCGCCGGACAGCGGGTTGTCCACCGGGGCGGCCCCGGCACCGATCGCGCCCACCGCGAGCACCAGCGAACCGGTGGTGCCGAACCGGCGGACGACGTCGAGCTGCCGCCGCTCGGCGCGGTCCAGGGGCTTCGGTTCCGCGGGCCCCGGGTCGGAACCTGCGGGCGCTGGGTCTTTCGATTCGACTGCCGCCACGACGACGAAGGGTAATCGCGTGAGTCAGCTCACGCGGCCGCCCCGCGCTCTGGTGTCCCGAGACGAAATAGGTAACATTCGTGTTGTGAAAAACGTCGGGACGTCCGCGCCCGCCTGGATGACAGGCACCGTGGCCAGCGCCGAGGGCCACGCGGCCCAGTACGGTGCTGCCTCGCACGGCGACGGACGCACCCGGCACGCGGTTGCGCGGTTGCTGCTGGAACGGGGGCCGATCACCGCTGCGGCGGTGGCCGACGAACTCGGGCTGAGCCCCACCGCGGTGCGCCGGCACCTCGACGTGCTGGTCGCCGAGGGCGAGGCCTACACCCGGGAAGCCTCCCCGCGGGGCCGTCGCGGTCGTGGCCGACCCGCGAAGCTGTTCCTGCTCACCGAAGTGGGCCGGGCGCGGTTCGGGCACGCCTACGACGACCTGGCGGTGGCGGCGCTGCGGTTCATCGCCGAGCACGAAGGGGAGCAGGCGGTCCGCGAGTTCGCCAACCGGCGGATGGCCGCATTGGTGGCCAACCATCGTGAGGTGCTGGCGGCCGCGACCGACCCGGCGAAGCGCGCGGAGGTTCTAGCCGACGCGCTCACCAGGGAGGGTTACGCTGCCTCGACGCGCAGCGTCGGCAGCGGAGAGCAGCTCTGCCAACACCACTGCCCGGTGGCGCACGTCGCTGCGGACTTCCCGCAGCTGTGCGAGGCCGAGACGGCGGCGTTCGCGGAAGTCCTCGGCACCCATGTGCAGCGGCTGGCCACCATCGCCAACGGTGATGCGGCCTGCACCACGCACGTACCAACCGCGCGGTTCGCGGATCCGGGTGGCGACACCTCGGACACCGTCCAGATCCCTGCTGCCCCGGTCCCGAAGGGTCAGCAGAACACCGCCCCGATTCCTTTTGGAGGGGAGTCCGTATGACTGCCGCTGCGGAGCAGCGCACACCCACCACGACGTCCAACGGCAACGGCCAGCTCAGCCAGGACGAAATCCTGGCCAGCGTGGGCAGCTACGAGTACGGCTGGGCCGACTCCGACGTTGCGGGTGCTGGCGCACGTCGTGGGCTCAACGAGAACGTCGTCCGCGACATCTCGGCCAAGAAGGACGAGCCCGAGTGGATGCTGGAGACCCGGCTGAAGGCGCTACGGCTGTTCGACCGCAAGCCGATGCCGAACTGGGGTGCCGACCTGTCGGGGATCGACTTCGACAACATCAAGTACTTCGTCCGCTCCACCGAGCAGCAGGCCCAGACCTGGGAAGACCTGCCCGAGGACATCAAGAACACCTACGACAAGCTGGGCATCCCAGAGGCCGAGAAGCAGCGCCTCGTCGCGGGTGTGGCCGCCCAGTACGAGTCCGAGGTCGTCTACCACAAGATCCGCGAGGACCTTGAGGAGCAGGGCGTCATCTTCCTGGACACCGACACCGGCCTCAAGCAACACCCGGAGCTGTTCAAGGAGTACTTCGGTTCGGTCATCCCGGCCGGCGACAACAAGTTCTCCGCGCTGAACACCTCGGTGTGGTCGGGCGGCTCGTTCATCTACGTGCCGCCGGGCGTGCACGTGGACATCCCGCTGCAGGCCTACTTCCGGATCAACACCGAGAACATGGGCCAGTTCGAGCGGACCCTGATCATCGTCGACGAGGGTGCCTACGTGCACTACGTCGAGGGCTGCACGGCGCCGATCTACTCCAGCGACTCGCTGCACTCCGCGGTCGTGGAGATCATCGTCAAGAAGGGCGGCCGCTGCCGCTACACGACGATCCAGAACTGGTCGACCAACGTCTACAACCTGGTCACCAAGCGCGCCAAGGCCGAAGAGGGCGCCACCATGGAGTGGGTCGACGGCAACCTCGGCTCCAAGGTGACCATGAAGTACCCGTCGGTGTTCCTGATGGGCGAGCACGCCAAGGGCGAGGTGCTCTCGGTGGCGTTCGCCGGCGAGGGCCAGCACCAGGACGCGGGCGCGAAGATGGAGCACCTGGCGCCGCACACCTCCTCGACGATCGTGTCCAAGTCGATCGCCCGGGGCGGCGGCCGCACCTCCTACCGAGGCCTGGTCAAGGTCGCGAAGCGGGCGCACCACTCGTCGTCCAACGTCAAGTGCGATGCGCTGCTGGTGGACACCATCAGCCGCTCCGACACCTACCCGTACGTGGATGTCCGCGTCGACGACGTGTCGATGGGCCACGAGGCGACCGTGTCCAAGGTCAGCGACGACCAGCTGTTCTACCTGATGCAGCGGGGCCTTACCGAGGACGAGGCGATGGCGATGATCGTGCGCGGCTTCGTCGAGCCGATCGCCCGCGAGCTGCCGATGGAATACGCACTGGAACTGAACCGCCTGATCGAGCTGCAGATGGAAGGGGCCGTCGGCTGAGATGAGCACCACCAAGACCGACGCCCAGCACGGCCTCGCCGAGCACTCGCACGGGGGCGGCAGCGGCATCCCGCAGTCCTCCCGCGGGGCGCGCTTTATGTCCTACGACGTCGAGGCCTTCGAGGTGCCCGGCGGCCGCGAGGAGGACTGGCGCTTCACGCCGATGAAGCGGCTGAGGGGCCTGCACGACGGCACCGCCACCGCCACCGGCAACATCAAGATCGAGGTCACCGGCGACGGCGCGACCGTGGAGACGGTGGGGCGCGACGACGCGCGGATCGGCAACGGGGGCATCCCGTCCGACCGCGTCGCCGCGCAGGCCTGGAGTTCCTTCACCGAGGCCACCGTCGTCACGGTCCCGAGAGACACCAAGCCCGAGGACTCGATCACCATCACGGTGCACGGCCCGGGCGAGGGCCAGGTGGCCTTCGGGCACCTGCAGGTCCGCGCCGAGCAGTTCGCCGAGGCCGTAGTGGTGATCGACTACCGCGGTTCCGGCACGCTGGGCGACAACGTCGAGTTCGTCGCCGGTGACGGCGCGCAGCTGCGCGTCGTGTCCGTGCACGACTGGGCCGACGACGCCACGCAGGTCAGCTCCGAGCATGCCTACCTGGGCCGCGACACGGTGTTCCGGCACCTCGCCGTCACCCTCGGCGGCGACCTGGTGCGGGTCAACACCACCATCACCTACGGCGACAAGGGCGGCGACGCCGAACTGCTCGGCCTGTATTTCGCCGACGCCGGCCAGCACCTGGAGCACCGGATGCTGGTGGACCACGCGGTGCCGAACTGCCGCAGCAACGTGCTCTACAAGGGCGCGCTGCAGGGCGACTCGGCGCACTCGGTGTGGATCGGCGACGTGCTGATCCGGGCTGCGGCCGAGGGCACCGACACCTACGAGCTCAACCGCAACCTGGTGCTGACCGAGGGCGCGCGGGCCGACTCGGTGCCCAACCTGGAGATCGAGACCGGCGAGATCGAAGGCGCCGGGCACGCCAGCGCCACCGGCCGGTTCGACGACGAGCAGCTGTTCTACCTGCAGGCCCGGGGCATCCCGCAGGACCAGGCCCGGCGCCTGGTGGTGCGCGGGTTCTTCGGCGAGCTGCTGCAGAAGATCACCGTGCCCGAGGTCCGGGAGCGGCTGGAAGCCGCGATCGAGGAAGAACTCGCCGTCGTCGGCGCCTGAATACCGAGGAGGTCAAAAGTAAGTCGACCCGCACGACCGGCAGCCGCCTAAGTTTCGCGGTTACGACACTTTTGGCCGGATTGGTATTTGCAGGCACAGTCAAGAGCTTTCGCACACACCAGGAGAACGAAGAAGAAATGGCCACCCTGGAGATCAAGGACCTGCACGGCTCGGTCCTCACCGAGGAAGGCGCCAAGCCGATCCTCAACGGTGTCAACCTGACCGTCGGCTCGGGCGAGATCCACGCCATCATGGGCCCCAACGGCTCCGGCAAGTCGACGCTGGCCTACGCAATCGCCGGGCACCCGAAGTACCGGATCGACTCCGGTTCGGTGTTGCTGGACGGCGAGGACGTGCTGGAGATGAGCGTCGACGAGCGGGCCCGCGCCGGTCTGTTCCTCGCCATGCAGTACCCGGTCGAGGTGCCGGGCGTGTCGATGTCGAACTTCCTGCGCACCGCGGCGACCGCGGTCCGCGGCGAGGCCCCGCAGATCCGCAAGTGGGTCAAGGAAGTCAAGCAGGCCATGTCGGACCTCGACATCGACCCGTCGTTCGCCGAGCGCAGCGTCAACGAGGGCTTCTCCGGTGGTGAGAAGAAGCGGCACGAGATCCTGCAGCTGGACCTGCTGGACCCGAAGTTCGCGATCCTCGACGAGACCGACTCCGGCCTCGACGTCGACGCGCTGCGGGTGGTTTCCGAGGGCGTCAACTCCTACCACGCCAAGGGTGGCAAGGGTGTCCTGCTGATCACCCACTACACCCGGATCCTCAAGCACATCACCCCCGACTACGTGCACGTCTTCGCCGAGGGCAAGGTCGTCGAGTCCGGTGGTGCCAAGCTCGCCGATGAGCTGGAGGAGAAGGGCTACGTGCGCTTCACCGGCAAGAAGGAGGCAGCCGTCCAGTCATGACCGTTCAGCCTCCTCGCACCGAGCGTGCGAGCATCCCGAGCACGCCCCTGGACGTGGCGGCGATCCGGGCGGACTTCCCGATCCTGGGTCGCACCATCCGCGACGGCCGCCGCCTGGTCTACCTGGACTCCGGGGCTACCTCGCAGCGCCCGCGCCAGGTGCTCGACGCGGAGCGCTCGTTCCTGGAGAACTCCAATGCGGCCGTGCACCGCGGCGCGCACCAGCTCGCCGAGGAGGCCACGGACGCGTACGAGGGCGCGCGGGACCGAATCGCCCGCTTCATCGGGGTTGACGCCGACGAGGTGGTGTTCACCAAGAACGCCACCGAGGGCATCAACCTGGTCGCCTACGCCATGAGCAACGCCGCCACCGCCGGAGCGGAGGCCGAGCGCTTCCGCCTCGGACCGGGCGACGAGGTCGTGGTGACCGAGATGGAGCACCACGCGAACCTGGTCCCGTGGCAGCAGTTGTGTGAACGCACCGGCGCCACTCTGCGCTGGTTCGGGGTCACCGACGAGGGCCGCCTCGACCTGTCCGATGTGGACGGTTTGATCAGCGAGCGGACCAAGGTGGTGGCCTTCACCCACCAGTCCAACGTGCTGGGCACGGTGAACCAGACGGAGCAGCTGGTTTCCCGGGCGCACCAGGTCGGTGCGCTGGTGGTGCTGGACGCCTGCCAGTCGGTGCCGCACGCTCCGGTGGACTTCAAGTCGCTGGGCGTGGACTTCGCGGTGTTCTCCGGGCACAAGATGCTCGGCCCCTCCGGAGTCGGCGTGCTCTACGGGCGTCGCGAACTGCTGGCCGCGATGCCGCCGTTCATCAGCGGCGGCTCGATGATCGAACTCGTGCACATGCAACGCTCCACGTTCGCCGCGCCGCCGCAGCGGTTCGAGGCGGGCGTGCCGATGACGTCGCAGGTGGTGGGCCTGGGCGCGGCGGTCGACTACCTGAGCGCGGTCGGTATGGACCGCGTCGCCGAACACGAGCGGCAGCTCACCGAGCTCGCGCTCCGGGAGCTGTCGACGATCGACGGGGTGCGCATCATCGGGCCCACCAACACCGAGCACCGCGGCGGCGCCGTGTCGTTCGTGATCGACGGAGTGCACCCGCACGACGCCGGTCAGGTGCTGGACGACCAGGGCGTCGAGGTCCGCGTCGGACACCACTGCGCATGGCCGCTGCACCGCCGGATGGGAATTCCGGCGACCGTGCGGGCGTCGTTCTACTTGTACAACGAACTGGACGAGGTCAAGGCGTTGGTGGACGCGGTGCGCGAGGCGCAGCGCTTCTTCGGAGTGGCTTGATCGGGGACTGCAGGAGAATTCTTCATGCAGCTTGAGCAGATGTACCAGGAGATCATCCTGGACCACTACCGCAAACCGCACCGCCACGGCCTGCGGGAACCCTTCGACGCCGAATCGTTCCAGGTGAATCCCACCTGCGGCGACGAGGTCACCCTGCGGGTGCGGTTGGCGGGCACGGACGCCGACGCGATCGTCGACGACGTCTCCTACGCGGGGCAGGGTTGTTCGATCAGCCAGGCCTCCGTGTCGGTGCTCACCGACCTGGTCGTCGGCAAGCCGCTGCGGGAGGCGCTGACCACCGAGGCCGCGTTCAGCGAGTTGATGCACGGCCGCGGCAAGATCGAACCGGACGAGGACGTGCTGGAGGACGGCGTCGCGTTCGCGGGAGTGGCGAAGTACCCGATGCGCGTGAAGTGCGCGCTGCTGGGTTGGATGGCTTTCAAGGACGCGGTGTCGCGCGTAGTTGTCGAGGAGGCGTCATGAGCGACGAAGCCCCGGTTCAGGAAATTGACGTGGCCCGCAGCGCCGAGGCGCTGCCCGAGCAAGCCGCGCCGGCCGCCGAGGTGGCGGCGCTGGAGGACGTAGAGGAAGCCCTCCGCGACGTCGTCGACCCCGAGCTGGGGATCAACGTCGTCGACCTCGGGCTGGTCTACGACATCCGGGTCGAGCAGGACAACACCGCCACCGTGGACATGACGTTGACCTCGGCGGCTTGCCCGTTGACCGACGTCATCGAGGACCAGGCACGGGCCGCGCTGACGACCGGTCCCGGTGGTGGGTTGGTCAACGACTTCCGGATCAACTGGGTGTGGATGCCGCCTTGGGGGCCGGAGAAGATCACCGAGGAAGGGCGCGAGCAGCTGCGGGCTCTCGGCTTCACCGTTTAAGGCTTGGTTTTTGGGAAGAGGCACCTGGGGTTTCGGGGTGTCTCTTTCTTTTTGGGGTTTTGCGGTTTCGCCGGCCCGCGCATACCTCCGGGACCTCATCCCCACACCACGGCACCCGGCGGGCAAACCTTGACACTCGGCTACCGCCGTGCTTATTGAATCCGGATTTACCAGGCCGGGCCGGGCAGTTCCGGGTCGTGCGTCGGGAAACCCGGCGGCACCTCCGGCTGCTCGCCGCGGAGCACCTCGATGCGGTCCGAGCCCGGCCGCGACATGACCCAGCTCGAACCGGTCAGCGACTTGGCGCGCTGCTTCAGCGGCGCGAGCTTGCTGGAGACCTCGTCGTAGGAGTCGACCGTCGTCGGCGTGCACACCAGCGTTGCCAGCGACAGGCTCACGGCGAAGTGATCCGCCGAACGCGGCGGGTCGAGCACCAGCTCGGCCAGCGGCACCAGGTCGTCGAGGTCGGCCACCAGCAGGAAGTCGTCGCCGCCGACATGGCCGACCTGCACCGAGCTCAGCGCCGTCGCCGCATCGGTGAGGCTGCGTCCGATCGCGCGGATCAGGTCATCGCCAGCGGAGAACCCGGCCGTGTCGTTGACCTTCTTGAAGCTGTCGATGTCCAGCCAGCTCACCGCGAAGATCTCGCCGGCGGCGATCCGGCGGGCCACGTCGCGGGCTATCGCGTCGCTGCCCGGCAGGCGGGTCAGCGGGTTCAGCGCCGCCGCCTCCTCCACCTTCAGCTCCGCCATGCCGCGGATCAGGTCGCCGGCCCGCACCGCGCCCAGGCAGCGGCTGGACTCGTCCACCACGATCGCGTCGTCGTACATCCGGTACTGGTCCGAGCGGGTCACCAGGCTCAGCGCTTCCATCGCTGTCGTCGCCGTGTTGACCACCCGCGGCTCATCGGCCAGCCGCGACGCGGGGCGCTTGGCGTGCAGCGCGTGCCCGTACGGGCCGGTCACCGCCAGCAGGAACCGGTTGCGGTCGATGGTCCACACCGGCCGGTTCTCGCCGTCGACCAGCACCACGCCGCTGATCTCCGGATGATCCGCCAGCACGCTGCGCACCTTGTCCGCCGTGGCGTCGATCGGCAGCATTGTTGCCGGGGACAGGAACTCCGTCACCCGTGGACCCGTGGCGAGCGTGCTGATCGACGGGCCGTGGGGGTCGGTCAGCTCAGCCGCCACACCCGGCACGCTGCTTGCCGTCGGAGGCTGGCGGGCCGCCGGGGCGAGCAGGTTCCCCTGCACCAGGCGGATTCCGTTGCGACGCAGCGCGGTCAGCTGCCGCTCGTTCTCCACGCCCTCGGCGACCAGTTGGCTCTCGGTCGACTCGCACAGGTGTCGGACCGCCTCCACCACCGCGACCCGGGCCGTGCTCTCCGGCAGCCCGGCGACCACGGCGCGGTCCAGCTTCACCATCGCGGGCCCGATGTCGGCGATCAGGGTCAGGGGCACATCACCTTCGCCGACGCCGTCCAGGGCGACCTGGAAACCGTCGCCGCGCAGCTTGTCCACCCCGGCGAGCAGCTGTCCGGGGTCCAGCCTGGTGAACGGCGGGCCGATCTCCAGCGTCACCTCCTGCTCGCGGCGGCCGATCTCGCGGAGCTTCTCGCGCACCGCGTCGAGCCGGGGGAGGTCGTGGATGACCGTGCCGCCGAAGATGTTCAGGTGCAGGGGGAGTAGCGACTCGTGGTCCGCCATCGAGGTCAGCGCGGCGGTCGCCAGCGACACGTCCAGCTCGGTCAGCCGCCGCTGCCGGGCCGCCTCCCGGAACAGGTCCTGGACGTGCGCGCCTGCCGGCCGGGCCAACGCCTCGACCGCGACGATGGCACCGGTCTTGATGTTGATCAACGGCTGGAACGCGAAGCGCACTTCGTCAACCAACGCAAGCACGGAGTCGATGTTGCCCGGACTCATGCCGCTCCATCGACGGTTTTCACGACCTGTTCACCGACATCTCAGTTCCTCGTCCTCGGCGGCGGACCGCCTCTCCCCGGAACCCAACCTAGCTCGACCGACCGGGGCAGGACATGGTCCTGTCGGCGGACCTGTGTCCAGCGACACAGCGAAACGGAAGCGTTCCGTTACGGTCTGCAGGGTTTGTCGGTTCTGGTGTCAGTCGCCGCCGAGGCCGTGCCGGGCCGGCGGGTGCCCCACCGAGAGACCGCCGAGCACCAGCCGCCGCCGGATCCGCCACGGCGCGTTGCGGAACAGCGCCGACATCGCGGCCGCCGTCCCGGCCGGATTGCCTTCCGGGGCCAGGAACGCCGTCCGGTGCGGCTCGTCCAGCCGGAAGAACGTCTCAAAGAACCCCGGCACCAGGTCCGGGGGCAGGGACAGCAGGGCGTGCAGCGCCCGGTGCCGCAGCACGTGCGCGGCCACCGCGCTCGGTGGCCACTGGATCGACCAACTCGCCTTGGCCGCGGCCGCCGGACCGGACGGGAGCCCGGCGCTGATCGCCGCCGCCAGCCACGGCGCGCGTCGCAGGGACGCCGCCACGCTGAAACCGGTCGCCGGGTGCACGAAACCCGCCGCCGCGCCGAAGGGAATCACCCGACCCGGCCGGGGCAGCGGGTCGTCCACCGGAAACCGCACCCGCTCCTCGCCGATCCGCCCCTGTGCATCCACCCCGGCCGCGGCGAACCGGCCGGCCAGCCTCCGGCGCAGCAACGCCAGCGGCAGCGCCGGGCGGCGCGCCAGCGAGGTCTCCTCGAGCAGCACCCGGTCCGGCCCGAGGCGGATCGCGTAGAGGAATGTGGGCCAGCCGCCGCGGGTTTGCGGGGCCGGTCGCCAGTCCATGAACACACCCGCGTCCGGTTCGCAGAAGGGCTCCGCCGTTGCGGCGTCGACCACCCAGCCCAGCGCGGACTGCTGGGCCGCGGTGTGCGGCGGGCGACCGCCGGAGAGAGCCCGTGTGGCGCCGGTCGCGTCGACCACGACGGCCGCCGCGAATCGCCGACCGTCCTTCAGCACCACGGTCGAACCCGTAGGCCCGTGTTCGGCGGCCGTTGCGCGCCCCGTCACCTCGACGACGTTGGCGCGCCAGAAGTGCTTCCACAACGCCGTGTTGTCCAGCACCGCGTACGGCCGCTGCCATTCGTGCCGGTCGGTGCCGTGCACCGCCATGCGCGGCATCACCGAAGCCAGTGCCGCCGACGGCACCGATGGGGGCAGTTCGTCGCGCCAGGTCCCGTAGGTGTGCGGCCAGACGCGGCGCGGGGCCGGGTCGACCAGCGTCACCTGCAGGCCCGTATCGCTGCAGGCAGCCGCCGCCGCACGACCCGCCGGTCCGCCGCCCACGACAACGACATCCACCGCAGCATCAGATCACGTTGGACGCGGGGTCCGCTGCCAGGGCGGCTAACGTGAGGCCATGCAGGATGTGCAGCCAACCCGGACCGGGCGGCGCAGCGGGCGCTCCGGAGTTCGCAACGGCCCTGGTGATCTCGCCGCGAGCCCGTTCCGCGCGGACCGCGACCGGGTGTCCAGCTCCGCGTTCTTCGCCCGCCTCGGTGGCGTGACGCAGGTCGTCAGCCCCAGCGGCTCCGGGCTGTTGCTACACAACAGGCTGACCCACAGCCTCAAGGTCGCGCAGGTCGCGCGGGCGATCGCCGAGCGGCTGGTGGCCACTCCGGACAACGTGGCGCGGCTGGACCGGCTCGGCGGCTGCGATCTGGACGTGGTCGAGGCCGCCGGGCTCGGCCACGACCTTGGCCACCCGCCGTTCGGGCATCTCGGCGAGAGCGTGCTGGACCGGCTGGCCCGGCAGCGGTTCTCGCTGCCGGACGGGTTCGAGGGCAACGCCCAGACCTACCGCGTCGTCACCCGCATCGACGTGCGCGGCGTCGGAGGGGACGGCCTGGATCTGACCGCGGCCGTGCGGGCCGCGCTGCTGAAGTACCCGTGGACGCGGCTGTCCCGCCCGCAGCCGCACCCCCGGCACCTGGACTCGCCACCGCGCGGCGCGTCCGAACCGGAGGAGCAGCCGGGCACCGGGTCGGCGAAGTTCTCCTGCTACAGCACCGAACTCGCGGACATGATCGACGCCCGCGCAGCGTTCCGCGGACGGCTCGAGGGCTGGCAGCAGACCGTCGAGGCGTCGATCATGGACACCGCCGACGACATCGCCTATGCGATTCACGACTTGGAAGATTTCCACCGCGTCGGGATCCTGCAGCACACCAGCGTCTCGCACGAGCTGACCGAGTGGCTCGGGCACGCCGTGGAGTTCGCCGGCCGCTCCGACGCCGAGCTCGCCAGCGACGGCATGCGCCCCGGCTGCTCGCTGGAGCGGCTGCGCCGCCGGCTGCACGCCAAGGACGGCTGGATCGCTGACGACGAGGCCTTCGTCAGCGCGGTCAAGAAGGTCGTCGCGAATCTCGTCAACAAGCTGTTGGAGGTGCCCTTCGACCGCTCCCAGCTCGCCGAGCGGTCCATCGCTGCCTTCTCTGGTGAGTGGACCCAGCGCCTGGTGGAGGGCATCCAGGTCGAGGAGCACCCGAACACGCGGTCCGGGCACGTCGCGCTGGCGGTCGAGCAGTGGCATGAGGTGCAGGTGTTGAAGTTCGTGCACCGCCGGTTCGTGCTGCAGCGTCCCGACCTCGCACTGCACCAGCGCGGTCAGGACCGGCTGCTGAGCAAGCTCGTCGAGGCGCTGGACAACTGGCTGATCGACCGCAGCGAGGCCGCCCGGCTGCCCCACCGGCTGCGCGACCTCTTCGACCGGGCCCGCGCCGAGTTCGCGCAGTTGCTCAGTGAGGACCCGGAGCTGCTGGTCGTGCCGAGCGTTAGGGAGCCGGTCGACGCCGAGCGCCTGGAGCGGATGGCGCGCGGCCGGGCCGTGATCGACTTCGTCGCCTCGCTGACCGATGACCAGTCGGCCGCGCTGCTGGAGGCCCTGTCGGGCCGGACCACCCAGTTGTGGAGCGACACGTTCGTGCTGTGACGGGGGCTGTTCGGGTGTGACCGGTGTGATGCGGTCTGCGATCAAACCGGTGGACACCGCCCGATACACTGTGCTCGTGGTTAGCAAGCGTTTTGTGGTTCGCGTTCCCCGCGCCACTCCATCGCTGGGCTGCCCGGTCGTCGACTAGCGACCGCGCCGTTCAGCAGTGCCCACGCCCACCCGGCCCCGACTGGTGGGCGCGTTCGTGGAACCGCTTGACCACTATCCTTCGGAGCTTCCTTTGATTTCTGCCACCGGCCTGGAACTGCGCGCCGGCTCCCGCATCCTGCTCTCCGACGCGACCCTGCGCGTCCAGCCCGGCGACCGGATCGGCCTGGTCGGCCGCAACGGCGCGGGCAAGACCACCACGCTGCGCGTGCTCGCCGGCGAGGGTCAGCCCTACGCCGGCGACGTGGTCCGCCGCGGGGAGATCGGTTATCTCCCGCAGGACCCGCGCGAGGGCGACCTGACCGTGCCCGCCAAGGACCGGGTGCTGTCCGCGCGGGGCCTGGACCAGCTGATCCGTGACATGGAGAAGACCCAGACCGCGATGGCCGAACTGGTCGACGAGCGGGAGCGGGACAAGGCCATTGCCCGCTACGGCAGGCTCGAAGATCGCTTCGCCGCGCGCGGCGGTTACGCCGCCGAGAGCGACGCCGGGCGCATCTGCAGCAACCTCGGGCTGCCCGACCGGGTGCTCAACCAGCCTCTGAGCACGCTTTCCGGTGGTCAGCGGCGGCGCGTCGAGCTCGCCCGGATCCTGTTCGCCGCGTCCGAGGCCGGGCCCGGCGGCGGGTCGGCCAGCACGCTGTTGCTAGACGAGCCGACGAACCACCTCGACGCCGACTCGATCAACTGGCTGCGCGACTTCCTCAAGAACCACGACGGCGGCTTGGTGGTCATCAGTCACGACGTGGATCTGCTGGCCGCCGTGGTCAACAAGGTGTGGTTCCTCGACGCCATCCGCGGAGAGGCGGATGTGTACAACATGGACTGGGACCGCTACCAGGACGCCCGCGCCGCCGACGAGAAGCGCCGCCGCCGCGAGCGCGCCAACGCCGAGAAGAAGGCGTCGGCCCTGATGGCGCAGGCCGACAAGATGCGGGCCAAGGCGACCAAGGCGGTCGCCGCCCAGAACATGGCCCGCCGGGCGGAGAAGCTGCTGGCCGAGGCGGAGACCGAGCAGGCCCAGGAGAAGGTCGCCAAGATCCGCTTCCCAGAACCGGCAGCGTGCGGGCGCACCCCGCTGACTGCCGACGGCCTGTCGAAGTCCTACGGTTCGCTGGAGATCTTCACCGGCGTGGACCTCGCCGTCGACCGCGGCGCCAAGGTCGTCGTGCTCGGCCTTAACGGTGCGGGCAAGACCACCCTGCTGCGGCTGCTGGGAGGCATAGAGGAACCCGATTCGGGCGGAGTCGTGCCTGGTCACGGCCTGCGTATCGGGTATTTCGCGCAGGAACACGAAACGTTGGACCACGACGCCACGGTGTGGGAGAACATCCGTAGCGCAGCACCGGACACCCCCGAGCAGCAGCTGCGCACCCTGCTCGGCGCGTTCTTGTTCCAGGGCGAGCAGTTGCAGCAGCCCGCCGGCACCCTCTCCGGAGGTGAGAAGACCCGGCTCGCGCTGGCGGGACTGGTTTCCAGCGCGGCGAACGTGCTGCTGCTGGACGAGCCGACCAACAACCTCGACCCGGCCAGCCGCGAGCAGGTGCTTGACGCGCTGCGAAGCTTCGCCGGGGCGGTGGTGCTGGTCACGCACGATCCCGGCGCGGTGCAGGCCCTCGAACCGGAACGGGTCATCCTGTTGCCCGATGGGACGGAAGACCACTGGTCAGACGACTACTTGGACCTCGTCCAGTTGGCGTAACGACGGTTGCGCTCGCGGCGCGCACTACTACGGATGGATTAGTGCATTCCGGTGATCGCCGGACGCACATCTCGACCGTTGGCCGATCTTTTTTCCATGATCGCCTGGCGTTCCCGCGTTTCCTGTTCGATCATTGCGCTGACAGGGGTCGCGAGGCCCGACCTGCTCAGAGGGAAGGCGGGGACACCGTGGCTGAGCTGAAGAAAGGCGCGCGCATCACGGGTAGTGCGCGGGACAAGCTTGCCAGTGACCTGAGAAAGAAGTACGAGAAGGGGGCAAGCATCCGCGCTCTGGCCGAGGCAACCGGCCGGTCGTACGGGTTCGTGCACCGCGTCCTGAGCGAATCAGGCGTGCAGTTGCGGGGCCGCGGGGGCGCGACGCGCTCGAAGAAGAAGTGAGCACGGCGACCAGCGGTCGCCGGATTTCGACATAACAGACTCCAGCGATCTGTTCAGATCTGCAATGGAGGTCCGCTTGGCGGAGTCGATAGTGGACGCCGGCCTGTTGGATCGTGGCGGTGTGGGGCTCACGATCCACGGGCGGCGTGCCACGATCACCTTGAACCGCCCGGACAAGCTCAACGCGCAGACACCGCACACCTGGCAGGCGCTGCGGGAGATCGGTCGGTGCCTCGACGCGGAGATCCGGGTCGTGGTGGTGCGCGGCGCGGGCCGGTCGTTCTCGGCCGGCCTTGATCGTCGGCTGTTCGGATTCGCCGACGTCGACGGGGCGCCCGGGCTGGCTGCTCTGGCCCAGCGCCCCACCGAACTGGCCGATGCCGAGGTCGCCGGCTTCCAGCAGGGATTCAGCTGGCTTCGCGAACCCGACCGGGTAACCATCGCGGCCGTGCAGGGGCACGCCATCGGCGCCGGTTTCCAGCTGGCATTGGCCTGCGACCTGCGTGTGCTCGCCACCGATGCGCGGCTGCGCATGGCGGAGACGGGGCTGGGGCTCGTGCCAGATCTTGGCGGTACGTTGCCCCTGGTCAGGACCGTCGGTTACGCAAAGGCAGTGGAGATCTGCCTGACCGGGCGAGAAATTCAGGCGGAAGAGGCCGTGCGGCTCGGTCTGGCGAACTCGGTCGTCGAGCCCGAGCTGCTCGACGACGCGGTGGACCGGCTCGCCGAAGCCGTCACGCAACCGCCGGCCGGCGCGGTCCGCGAGACGCTGGCGCTGCTGGTCCAGGCCGACGAGGCCGTCGACCCGGAGCAGCAGCTCGCGGCCGAGCGCGCCGCCCAGTTGCGCCGCATCGCGGAGCTGGCCGAGCACTTCGGCTTGGAGTAGATCAGCGCAGGCCCGGCACCCGCTCCCCGTAGTGCGCGAGGTTCGCCGCGTTCGCCTCGTCTCCGCCGATCGTGTTGGAGCTGCGCCAGACCGGCAGGTCGACGCCTGCCGCCGCGGCGAGGTCATGCATCTGCACCAGCATCATGTTCCACAGGAACGCGTTGGCCATCGAGGACAGCGGCGCCGTCACCGGTGCTGTCGCCGGGTAGCTCGCATCGCCCCCGGGCACCAGGGTGTCCAGCACGATCCCGGCTGCTTCGGCCAGCGTCGTGCCCGCGCGCTTCGGGGCTTCGGTGCTCGCCGCCGGCGAGGTGATCGCGACGACCGTCGAGCCGGCCGCGCGGGCGAGCTTGGCCAACTCCACCGGGTACGGGTTTACCCCGGAGTTGGAGAACACCACCAGCGCGTCCGTGCCGCCGCGGAAGCCGGCCCCGGTGAGCACCTCTGCGGCCAGGCCGCTGCGGCGTTCGGTCTTGGTGCTGGCGACCGCGCCGTGCAGGGGCAGCAGGTCCGGGTGGTACAGCGGCCGGACCGGGGCCAGCCCGCCGGCCCGGTAGAACGACTCCATCACCCCGGCCAGCGAGTGGCCCGCGCCAGCGGTGAACACCAGGCCGTCCGCCTGGATGGCGGCGATGAGCCGGTCGGCGGCGGCCCGCAGGGCCTCGGCGTTGTACGCGCCGATCTTTCGCAGGTGCTCCAGCGTCTGCTCGGCGTGGACCAGGCCGGTTTCCGACATGTTTGCGCTCCCGTGGCGAGGCGATCGCTGACCTAAGGTCTATACCAATCATGTGGGTATCGGTCAAGACGCGCGGAGTGCCCCCGCCCACCACTGGTGTGGTGGGCGGGATACGCTGTTGATCAGCAAGCAAGATCCGACCGCCAGGGGATGCATGCCGCAACGAGGCAACCGCCGGGAACTGCTCGCCGACGCCGCCGTCGAGGTGCTGGCGCGCGAAGGAGGCCGCGGGCTCACGCACCGCGCCATCGACCGCGAGGCCGAGGTTCCAGAGGGCACCACCAAGAATTACTACCCGACGCGCAGCGCGGTGTTCCTGGCCGTCGCGCGTTATCTCGCCGCCCAGCACACCGCGGCGTTGCGCGACCTGCGCAGCCAGATTCCGGCGGACGTCACCGGTGCGGAAATCGCCGCGCTGTACGCAGCGATGCTGCGGCGGATGTCCACGAGCGCGAGGTCGCAGTTCCTAGCGCTGTTCGAGCTGCACCTGGAAGCGGTGCGCAACCCCGAGGTGCGGGAGGCGCTCGGCGCCATCACCGAGGCCAATGTGGACACCGCGGTGCAGTTGCACGCCGCGGTGGGGCGCAGGATGAGCCGCCGCGGCGCGGGATTGCTGGACGCGGGCATGCTCGGCGTGGCGCTGTCGATGCTCAGCCTGCCCGACGACCTGGTCGAGGAGCTAGGGCTCGACGATGCGGACGGACTGGCACGGGCGTTATTGTCGCTGGGCTCGGGTCGGGACGAACCGACGCTCGGGGTGCTGCGAGACTGCGCCGGTTGAACGAGGGCAGTCGGCCGCCCGGTGGCGCTGCGAGATCGCTGGATGACGCACGGTAGCCTTTGGCAAACGAGATCTGGGCAGGGCGTCCTGGGGGTCGCCCATGATCGAAGTGGATGCGGGGAGCATGTCGAATCCAGCGCAAGACGAGCCCGGCCCGCTCGAACCGCTTGCGGTCGTGTTCTCCCGCCTCGCCGACGTCCCAGTAGACGCCCTGGACAAGCTGATCGAGGCGACGCACGAGGTCTACGACGACCTGAACAAGGCGCTCGGCCACCCCTACTGGGCAGACCTGGTGTTCCACCAGGGCGCGGCGATCAAGGCGCTGAAGGAGGCGCGGATCTGCCTGGAAGGCCTGCGCGCCGAGGCGATCGGGGCCCGCAACACCGAACTGGGGATCACGGTCGCGACCGCGGTGGCCGACGGCGAGCGGTACTACGCGCAGACCGAGAACGACAAGGCCGAACTGGTGGACAAGGTGCTGCGACTGAAGCAGCCCGGCGCCAGCCACCTCTACGTTTGGGACCGCCCGCACGAGGATCCCGAGGCGGCCGGGCCATACCAGCAGGTCCGGATCGTCACCGACGTTGAGGCCGAGGTCGGCGTCCTGAACTTCACCGAGGAGTCCGAGGACGGCGAACTCCGGTCCTGGCACACGCTCAACCCGGAGCCGTCGGCGGAGGCGCCGGCGCTACCGTTCGACGCGGGCAGCACGCTGAAGTTCCCGAGCGACGCGGTCCTGCCATTCCGAGACCTCCGCGCCGCGCTGGACGAATTCGCCCGAACCGGTCAGCGGCCGGAGGCCGTGCACTGGCAGACCGCGCGCTGGGGAGACCTGTAGAGGTTGTTGGTTTTGTCTTTGAAGCCGCATTGCGCTTAGCCATCCTCGCGGCTTGCACCGCCGCGGTTTCTGAGACCTCGCCTGGCGAGGACAGCCCAGACGCCGCGTGTTGGTCTGGTCATATATGAGCCGGGGATCCCGGAGCCATACGGCGGCTGAGGTTCCGCCACTTGCGCCGCTACGCAGGGTGAGTCTGGAGCCAGTTTTCGTAGTCAGCCGTAGATGCCTTGGATTGCGCGGGCCGCGATGGTCGTCACGATCTTGAACGCTTTCATCGCCTCGGTCATGTTCGGCGCGTCGAACCCGACCCGCCGCACGTCCAATTGCTCGACGGTCGGGATCACCTCGGCGGCAGCGGCCAGGTGCGCGGCGTCGAACTCAACCTCGATGCGGTGCGGCCGGACCTCGCCCTCGGTCCGCCCGGCCAGCGCGAGGCTCTCGGTAGCTGCGGCGCGGATGTCGGCCGCGGTGCGGGCGGGTGGCCGGCAGATCGCCGCGTAGCGGCTCACGCATTCCTTGACCGCGACGGTCTTGGCAGCGGGTGCGTAGCCGGCGGCCTCGGTGCAGGCCCGGTCGTCGCCGGTGACCAGCAGGACCGGCACCCCGTACTCGGCGGCCAGCGCCGCGTTGAGGCCACCCTCCCCGGCAGGGACGCCGTCGAGCCACACCCCGGTGATGGAGTTCTCCAGGTAGGTGTGCGCAAGGACACCCTCCTCGCCCGCGCCCGCGTGGTAGCCGAGGAACACCACACCGTCCACATCCGAATCGATGCCCTGCATCATGGACAGCGGCTTGTGGCGCCCGGTCAGCAGCACGGCCCGCTGGTCGAGGTCCTCGAGTAGCAGGTTCCGCTGCGCGGAGTGCGCCTCGTTCACCAGTACGTCGGTGGCGCCGCCCGCGCAGAGCCCTTCGACGCACGCGTTGACGTCATCGGTTAGCAGGCGGCGGAAGCGCTGCCACTGCTCGGTCCCCGGCACCACGTCGTCGGTCCAGGTGACGCCGGTGACGCCTTCCATGTCCGCTGAGAGCAAGATCCGCACGGCCGCAAATCTATGCCGCTCAACCAGAATTCCGGGCGGCGACGCGCCGGTTGCGTAACGGTCCGATTCCCCTGCGTGACGCGGCTCGAAGACGACCTTCGGTTAACCATTGACGAACAGTGCCTGAAGATGGTTCCTTCTTCTCATTGCCACAAAGGAGGGGGCACCGTGAGCAGACGATTCGCCGTGCTCTGGGCCGTGCTGTTGGTCGGATTGCTGGCGCCGATGCCGGCATCGGCGCAGGGCGACGGCGCGCACCGGGACGGAGCGACGCTGCGGATCGGGCTGCAGCAGCAGATCGACTCGTTGAACCCGTTCCTGGGCTACACGGTGGCCTCCAGCGACATCTTCCGGTCCATCTACCCGACGCTGACGACCTACAGCCCGGACGACTTCTCGGTGATGCCGGAGCTTGCCGAGAGCTGGGAGCCCTCCCAAGACAAGCTCACCTGGACCTTCCGGATCCGCTCCGGCGTCAAGTGGTCCGACGGGCAGTCGGTGACCGCCCGCGACGCGGCCTACACGTTCAAGCGGATGATGACCGATCCGGCCGCGAGCACCGCGAACGGCAACTTCGTGAAGAATTTCGAGGCAGTCACGGCCCCGGACGACACCACGCTGGTGATCCGCACGAAGACGCCGCAGGCCACGATGCTGGCTATCGACGCGCCGATCGTGCCCGAGCACGTGTGGTCGAAGGTCGCCGACGTCGCGACCTTCGCCAACGACCAGATGCCGGTTGTCGGCAGCGGGCCGTTCACGCTCACCGGCTACCGCGCCGAGCAGGACGTCACGCTGACCGCGAACCCGGAGTTCTGGCGCGGTGCGCCCAAGGTCGCCGGGTTGCGGTTCATCCAGTTCAAGAACAGCGACGCCGCGGTGCAGGCGCTGCGCAAAGGCGACGTGGACGTCGTCCAGAAGCTGACCTCCGCGCAATTCGACGCGCTGGCCGGGCAGCCCGACATCCAGCAGGTCAAGGGTCAGGGGCGGCGGTTCTTCGAACTGTCGCTCAACCCGGGCGCATCCAACAGCGAGAACCAGCCGATCGGCACCGGCCACCCGGCGCTGAAGGACGTGCGAGTGCGGCAGGCCATCGACCAGGCGATCGACCGGAAGGCCCTGGTGGGGCGGGTGCTCGGTGGCTACGGCCAGGAGGGCGGCGGGTACCTGCCGCCGATCTTCTCCGATTACCACTGGACCCCGCCGCAGCCGCGGACCTTCGACCCGGCGGCGGCCAACCGGAAGCTCGACGAGGCGGGTTACGCGCGCGGCGCGGACGGCATCCGCCGGACCCCGCAGGGTGAGCCGCTGAACTTCAACCTCGTGCTGCACGGCTCCCGGTCGGAAGACACCCAGGTCGGTGAGTTCGTCAAGCGGTGGCTAGCCGATCTGGGCATCGGCGTCGAACTGCAGCCGGTGTCGGACAACCAGCTAAACGACCGCACCACCAGCGCCGACTACGACATGGTCGTCAGCGGCTGGTCGGCCAACCCCGACCCGGATTATGTGCTGCGGCTGCAGACCTGCGCGTCCCGGCCGGGCCCCGACGGCGGCGGCAACCCGGACACGTTCCTGTGCGACCAGCAGTACGACGACCTCTACAACCGGCAGCTCGGCGAGTTCGACCAGGCGAAGCGGGTCGATCTGGTCAAGCAGGCGCAGGCCCGGTTCTACGACCAGGCCGCCGGTCTGATCCTGTGGTACCAGAATTCGCTGGAGGCCTACCGCGCCGACCGCTACAGCGGGTTCAGCCTGCAGCCGAAGAGCGACGGCGTGATCGTGGCACAGCAGGGCTACTGGGGCTACTACGGCGCGCAGCCGACCGACAAGGCGCTGAACGGCTCGGGCACCGACTACACCGGTGTCGCCTGGGTGCTCGGCGGGCTCGTGGTGCTGGTCGGCGTCGTGGTGGCGCTCGTGGTGGTCCGCCGCCGCGCGACCGCCGACACCAGGGAGTGAGTGAGCCGTGTCCGAAGCACTCGTCACCGTCGCCGAACCGTCACCGCCGACCGGCAATGGCCACCGGATGGCCCGCTACCTGGGCGGCAAGCTCGGCGGCGGCCTGGTGAGCCTGTTCATGGTGGCGGTGCTGGGGTTCTTCCTGTTCCGGGTGATGCCCGGCGACCCGGTGCGCACCATGACGCGTGGCGCGCCGGTGACCGCGCAGCAGATCGCCGTGCTGCGGGAGCGGTTCGGCCTGGACCAGCCGCTTTGGAAGCAGTTCCTGGACTTCCTCGGCAACCTGCTGCGCGGTGACCTCGGCACGTCCTACACCTACAGCCGCCCGGTGGGCGAGCTGATCCTCGACCGCATCGGCCCGACCGTGCTGCTGGTGGGCACCGCGACCGTGATCGCCGTGCTGCTGGGGCTGTGGATGGGCAGCCGCGCTGCGTGGCGGCACGGCGAGGCCTTCGACAAGACGTCGACCTCGATCGCCCTGACGTTGTGGTCGGTGCCGACGTTCTGGCTCGGGTTGATCGTGCTGATGGCCTTCGGAGTCGGGGTCGGGCCGATCCCGGGCCTGTTCCCGGTCGGCGGGATCTCCTCGCCGGACACGCCGCCGGAGCTGCTGCCGCAGGTCCTCGACGTCGCCCACCACCTGGTGCTGCCGACGCTGACCATGGTGGCGGTGATCTACGCCGAGTACCTGATGGTTATGCGCTCGTCGTTGCTGGAGGAGATGGGCGAGGACTACCTGACGACCGCGCGCGCCAAGGGCCTGCGCGAGGACCTGGTGCGGCGCAGGCACGCGGTGCCCAACGCGCTGCTGCCCACCGTCACGCTGATCTTCCTTCGGCTGGGGTTGGTGGTGGCGGGCGCGATCACGGTGGAGACGGTGTTCTCCTGGCCGGGCCTGGGACTGCTGACCTACGAGGCGCTGCGGGTGCCGGACCTGCCGTTGTTGCAAGGCATTTTCATCGTGCTTGCCGGAAGCGTGGTGGTGATGAACGTGTTGGCCGATTTGTTCTACCGGGTGCTCGATCCGAGGGTGCGGGAATCATGACAGCCACTGCCGGGCAGATCATCTGGGCCCGCCGCAAGACCCGCGCGGCCGAGGCGTGGCGCGTCTTCCGCGCGGACCGGGCCGGGCTGGTGGGTCTCGTGCTGCTGGCCGTGGTCGGCGCGTTGGCGTTGTTCGCGCCGCTGCTCACCGACGCCAGCGGCCTGGACGTGACGCGGGCGCCCGGCGAGCCGTTGCAGGCGCCGAGCAGCGAATTCTGGCTCGGCACCGACGAATCCGGTCGTTCGGTGCTGCTGCTGACCTGGTGGGGCGCGCGGGTGTCGCTGGTCGTCGGGCTTGCCGCGGCGGTGCTGTCGGTCTTGATCGGCACCTTGGTGGGGGTGCTCGCGGCCCACTTCGGCGGCTGGACCTCCCGGGTGCTGCTGCGCTTCACCGACTTCTTCCTGGTCCTGCCGTCCCTGGTGCTGGCCATCGCGTTGTCCACGGTGCTCGCCCGCGGGCTCTGGACGATCGTGCTGGCGATCGGGGTGACGGCCTGGCCGGCCACCGCGCGGATGGTGCGGGCCCAGACGTTGACCGTCGAGTCCCGCCCCTACATCGAGCGGGCGCAGGCCCTGGGCGCCGGGCACGGCCACATCATCGGCCGCCACGTGCTGCCCGCGGTGCTGCCGCTGGTGTTCGCCAACACCACGCTGTCGGTGGCCAGCGCGATCATCGCCGAGTCGACGCTTTCGTTCCTGGGCCTCGGCGACCCGAGCCGGGTGTCGTGGGGTTCGATGCTGAAGTCCGCGATGGACACCGGCGCGGTCACCGGCGGTGCGTGGTGGTACTTGCTGCCGCCGGGCCTGGGGATCGTGGTGGTGGTGCTCAGCTTCACGTTGTGCGGGCGTGCGCTGGAGACGGTGTTCAATCCGAGGTTGCGGGGGCGACGGTGACTCCGATTCTGCAAATGCGGGACGTGGCGGTGACCTACCGGGGCGCCCAGGGGGTCTCGCCGGGAATGGTCGCGGTGGCAGGCGTGAGCCTGAGCCTCGCGGAGGGCGAAACCCTAGGCCTGGCAGGGGAATCCGGTTGCGGCAAGACGACGCTGGCGATGTCCGTGCTGCGGCTGCTGCCGAGCTCGGCGCGCATCGACGGCGAGATCCTGCTGGACGGCAAGGACGTTCGCGAGATGACGTTCGGGCAGCTGCGCGCGGTGCGCTGGGCGAGCGCATCGGTGGTTTTCCAGGGCGCGATGCACGCGCTGAACCCGGTGCGCACCATCGGCGATCAGATCGCGGAGCCGATCAGGCTGCACGGCCGGGCGAAAGGCGACCTGCGCGAGCGGGTCGCGGAGCTGCTCGCGCAGGTGGAACTCCCCGCGGAGCGGGCCGATGCCTACCCGCACGAGCTCTCCGGCGGGCAGAAGCAGCGGGTGATGATCGCGATGGCCCTGGCCTGCGAGCCGCGGCTGGTGATCGCCGACGAACCCACGACCGCGCTGGACGTGGTGGTGCAGGCCCAGATCCTGGAGCTGATGGGGCGGCTGGTCGCGGAGCGCGGCATCGCGCTGATGATGATCAGCCACGACCTGTCGGTGCTGTCGGCCAGCTGCGCCCGGCTCGCGGTGATGTACCAGGGCCAGGTCGTCGAGCACGGTCCGTCGCGGCAGGTGATGACCGCGCCGCAGCACGCGCACAGCAAGGCGCTGGCCAGCGCGTTCCCTACGGTTGGCGACCCGCGGTTCCGGTTCACCGCAGGGGTGCAGAGCGGATCGGCGCTGCTGTCCGCCGAGTCGGTGTCGGTCGACTTCACCAGCCGCTCCGGACAGACCGTGCACGCGGTGCGCGGGGTGGACCTCGCGGTCGACGAGAACGAGATCGTCGCGCTGGTCGGGCAGTCCGGCTCCGGCAAGACGACGTTGGCCCGGACGATGCTGGGGCTGCAGCAGCCGACCGGCGGTGCGGTGCGCTTCGACGGCGTGCCGCTGCCGACCAGCAGCGCGGGGCTGCGCGAGTACCGCAAGCAGGTGCAGTTGGTGCTGCAGGACCCGACCGGGGCGCTCAACCCCCGGCACACCGTTTACGAAGCGGTGGCGGAGGGTTTGCGCATCCACGGCATCACCGACGACGAGCCGGGGAGGGTCGCGGCGGCGCTCGAGGCGGCGGAGCTGCGGCCAGCGGAGAAGTTCTTCGGCCGCCTGCCGCAAGAGCTGTCGGGCGGCCAGCGGCAACGCGTGGTGATCGCCGGTGCGCTCGTGCTGGAGCCGCGGGTGCTGGTCGCCGACGAACCGGTGGCGTCGCTGGATGCGACGGTGCGGGGCGAGATCTTGGCGCTGCTGCTGCGATTGCGGGTCGAACGCGACCTGTCAACCCTGGTGATCACCCACGACCTCGGCCTGGCCTGGAACATCGCCGACCGGGTGGCGGTGATGTACCAGGGGAACCTCGTCGAAGTCGGCCCGGTGGAACAGGTCCTGCTGGACCCCCAGCACGACTACACCAAGACACTCCTGGGGGCCGTTTGCGTCGGTGGAGCGCCGCGTGGCGTAGAAGTCAGATCAGGCCGAACCGCAGAAGCAATGCCCGGTCCAGGTCGGCGAGTTCTCCGGCGCCGAGCGAGCCCTTGAAGTCGCCCAGGCGCTCCGGTGACACCGAGTAGATCTGGTCGGTGAGAATCCTGCTCTTGGTGCCGTTCAACTCGATCTCGGGCCGGTAGACCGCTGCGCCCGCCCGGGTGGAGGTGAGGGCGACCGCGATGGTGCTGGTGGAGAAGTGGTCGGACTGGATGATTACCGCGTACCGCTTGCCTTGTTGCTCGTGTCCGCGCGCTCCGGGGAACGCCTTGATCTCGTACACGGCGCCCCGGAAGATCACTCGGCGACTCCCATGAACCGCTGGATGGCCAGCATTTCGGCCTGGTCGTCAGGATCTTCTTTCAGCCGCTCGGCGTCCTTCGCCGCCTGCTCCAGCAGAATCTCCTTGTAGGTCCGCAGGAGTGCGTAGCGGACCGCCTCGGATCGGCTCCGCGTATCGCCGGTTAACGCCTTCAGCGCGGTCTCCATGGCTTCATCGGTGCGAACGTTCAGCGTGCCCATACAACCAACTGTAACACATTTTGTAATACGCGAGCTTGTGTGCTCAGTCCGGGAATTGTCGGTGGTGCGGGGCAGGATGTTGCGCGTGGCTACGACGATCGAGCCGGGTGCCCCGGTGACGACTCTGATCAACGTCTTCACGGTGGCGCCCGAGCGGCAGCGGGAGCTGGTGGAGCTGCTGGACAATGCGACCGAGGAGGTGATGCGGCACCTGCCCGGGTTCGTGTCGGCGAACATCCACGCTGGCCTCGACGGCAAGCACGTCGCGAACTACGCCCAGTGGCGCAGCGAGGACGACTTCAGGGCGATGCTCGCCAACCCGGCCGCGCAGGAGCACATGCAGGCCGCGGCCGCCGTCGCCACGTACGAACCGGCGCTCTACCGGGTCGAATCCAGCCATCACATCTGATCCGTCCGCTACCGCCGGCTCAGTCCAGGCTGTCGATGACGGCAGGGCGGCCCGGGCGATCCACTCGGACCACGTAGTCCGCGACGTTGTCCGGGCCGACCTCCTTGGCGTAGCGCCCGAATGCGGGCAGGGTCCAGCGGTCGGCCTCGGGAGTCCGCCGTTCGAGCGCGGCTTCCGGCAGCCACAGGTGGACGGTGAAGTCGAACGCCAGGTTCGCGCCGAGTAGCAGTGGTCCGTCCACAATGGCCACTCCCCGGTCCGGGAGGCAGATCCGCGGCAGGCGGGGGGAGCGGTCCGCCCCCGCGTCCCACAGGGCTGGCAGGACCAGGCCGTTCCCTCCTTCGGCCAACGGGGTCAGCACCTCGCGGGTCAGGCCCGCGAGGTCGAACCAGCTCTCGTAGAACGAATTCGCGTCGCGGTGCCCGTGCTCCAGCCGCAGCGACGCCGGGCGCACGTAGTCCGAGGTGCGCACCCGGACCACCTCGCGTCCGAGCGTCCGCAGCGGCTCCACCAGGTGGTTGGCGAAATCGCCGGTGTCCGCGGCGGGTGCGCCGTCCACCGCCACCCGCGCCCAGCGCCCCGGAAGCGCGTCGATGCGTTCGACCACCTCCGCCGCCAGCAGGTCTGGTGCGATGGGGCGGACGCGCATGGGACACCGTTGTCGTTGCGGGCGGGTTGCTGACGAGGCTATCAACTACGCCGCGGGCGCCAGGAATTCCCGCAGGTGGGCCGAGCACTGCCTCCGGGCCGCTCCTCGGGCGGGGAAGTGGCCGCACTCCGGGATCTCGGCACGGGTGACATCCTCGGCGTATTCGCGCCAGATGTCGTGTATCGGCAGCTGGGCGGGCAGGCCGGCCGAGCCCCACAGGGTCAGCAGTGGCATGGCCGGCTTCCGGCCCGCCTCCGTGTCAGCGTCGTCGTGCTCGCTGTCCTGCGGGAACGACACCCGGCAGTCGTCGAAACCGGCCCGCAGCGCTCCTGGCGCGCCGAGAAGGCACGCACGTACTCGTCGATCGCCACCGCCTCCCGGCCGTGCCGGTTGACCGTCCAGCGCTCGAAGAAGTATCCGAGGTAGCCCGCGACGTCGGCGCTGGCCAGCCGTCAGGCAGGTCCGGCTGCATGTGGAACAGCCGGTGCCAGTAGGCCAGGCCGGTTTCGGTGTTCAGCCGCCGTCACGTCTCGCGGGTTTGCACGATGTCCAGCAGTGCCAGCCGGTCGATCCGCGCCGGGCGGTCCAGGTTCCAGCGGTGCGCACCCGTGCGCCCCAGTCGTGGCCGACGATGCCGACCGCGTCGAAGCCCAGCGATTCGACCATGGCGGACATGTCGGCCGCCATCGTGCAACCGGGCGAAGGCGCGCCACGTTACGCACGGCGGAAGGCCAACTAGCGCAGCGCCGGTTGGAGGATAGAGAGGCGCTGCGCGTCGGTGTCGAGTTCGGCGGCCACGCCGAGCGGGATCGTGCGCTGCGCGTCGCAGTGGCCGAAGCCGAGCTCCCACATGATCGGCACACCGAGGCCGCCCAGCCGGTCCGACATGACCGCGCGCACCTCCTCCAGGGGCCCGCATTCGGTCCAGGAACCGAGCGCGATCCCGGCGGCGTGGTCAAACCAGCCCGCGCGCAGCAGTTTCGTGACGAACCGGTCCAACCGGTAGGGGTCCTCCGTGACGTCCTCGAGCATGGCGATCCCGCGCTCCGGTGGGGTCGGTGCGTCCGGCGCGCCGAGGGAGCCCGCGACCATGCTCAGGTTGCCGCCGTAGATAATGCCCCGTGCGCGCCCGTGCACGAGCGCGCCCGCGTTGGAACGCGTCAGGATCGTGACCGACTCGGGCTGGAACAGCGTGCGGCGCAGGTGCTCCCGCGCCGCGGGGTCCTCGACGAACGCCTTCGTGGCCAGCATCGGCCCGAACACCGTGACCACGCCGAGCTGGGTGGCGAATGCGTCGTGCAGGGCGGTGATGTCGCTGGAGCCGGTGAACACCTTCGGTCCGGCCGCAGCCATCTCGGTCCAGTCCAGGTGGTCGAGGATCCGCATGCTGCCGTAGCCGCCGCGCACGCAGAACACCGCGGTGACGTCCGGGTCGCACCACGCCTCCTGCAGGTCGGCGGCGCGGTCGGCGTCGGTGCCCGCCAGGTAGTCCAGGTGCGGATGGCGGTCGCGGACGTGCTTGCCGACCCGCGCGTTCAGGCCCCACGAGCGCAGCTGCGCCAGCCCGGCGTCGAGCAGCTGCTCGGGCACCGGCCCGGCGGGGGCGACGAGCGCCACGGTGTCCCCGCTGCGCAGCCTGTGCGGGCGACGTAGTTCGCGCATGCTCATGGCGTGCTCCATCCCGCGATCCTGACCACCGCCCGTGATCGTATCGGCCCGCAGCGTGCAGCGCCGGAGTTCGCCAATGGCGAACAAGGTTGAAACCGGTGGTCGAAAGGAGTGCTCAACGAGTAAACCGGCGGATGGCCCGGTGGAAACCGGTCCGGCCCGAAACGGTGATGAACAAAACGGGGGCCAGCCGCGCACGGCCAGCGCGCGGTGGCCTAGTGTCGGAGGTGCCATGGCTCGTGTCATCCACGTCTTCCGTCAACCCGACCGATTCGTCGCCGGAACGGTCGGTGAACCCGGTGAACGCACCTTCTACCTGCAGGCGTCCGAGGATGTCCGCACGGTGAGCGTGCAGCTAGAGAAGCAGCAGGTGTCGGTGCTGGCCGAACGCATCGGCGCGCTGCTGGAGGAAGTGCAGCGGCGGTTCAACACCGACCTGCCCACCCAGACCCCCGACGACCTGGTCGACACCGACCCGCTGGCGGTGCCGGTGGACGAGGAGTTCCGGGTCGGCACGATGGGGCTGGGCTGGGACGCCGAGACCGAAGCGGTGGTCGTCGAGCTGCTCGCGGTCACCGAGGAGGAGATCGACGAGTCGGTGGTCCTCGACGACACCGAGGAGGGCCCCGATGCCCTGCGGGTGTTCCTCAGCCCAGCGCACGCCCGAGCGTTCGCCGAGCGCGCCGAGCGCGTCATCAACGCGGGCCGGAAGCCGTGCCCGCTGTGCGCCGAACCGCTGGACCCGGCCGGTCACATCTGCCCGCGGCAGAACGGCTACCGCCGCTCGGAAGAGGTCTGACCGGCGTGCGCGCCGATGATCCCGCGGTCCGCGGACTGCTCCTGCACGGCCGGTTGGACGTGCAGGGGCGGCTGGTGGAGGCGTCGAACGCGACGTTGTTCTGCGTGATCGAGGCCGACGGCGTCTCAGCTGAGTGCGTCTACAAGCCGGTGCGCGGGGAGCGGCAGTTGTGGGACTTCCCGGACGGCACGCTCGCCGGCCGTGAGATCGCGTCCTACCTGCTGTCCGAGGCCACCGGCTGGGGGCTGATCCCGCCGACGCTGCTGCGCGATGGCCCATTTGGGCCGGGCATGGTGCAGCTGTGGGTGGACACCGAAGAGGATTCGCAGCTGGTCGACATCGTCGTCCCGGGCGGGGTGCCGGATGGTTGGCTGCCGGTGCTGCGTGCCCAGGACCACCGCGGCGACCCGGTGGTGCTGGCACACGCCGACCACGAGCAGCTGCGGCTGTTAGCGGTGCTCGACATCGTGATAAACAACGCTGACCGCAAGGGCGGGCACATCCTGCACGCCCCGGACGGCCAGGTGCTGGGCGTCGATCACGGCGTGAGCCTGAACACCGACGACAAGCTGCGCACCGTGCTCTGGGGCTGGATCGGCCAGCCGCTGCCGGCCGACGCCGTCGACCGGCTCGGCGAGCTGCGCGCCCTGATGGAGGGCCCGCTGGCCGCTGAGCTGGCAGAACACGTGACGCCGAAGGAAGTCCAGGCGGTCAACGCGCGCATCGAGCGGCTGCTGGAGGACGGGACGTTTCCCGCTCCTTCCGGGGAATGGCCCGCCATCCCCTGGCCCGCGTTCTGAATCCGCGGGTGCGGACCGGCTGCTGGGCGGGGCAATCTGGTCGGGTGCGAACCCAGTACCAGCAGCCGATGATCCAGCCCTCCTACGCCGACCGCCTGCACGCGCCGCTGCCCCGCTTCAGCGACGTGATGCGACTGATGTGGACCGGCGGATTCCGTGGCCGGGTGGAGGACTCCAACCGGATCCCGGTGCTGCGCACCGGGCTGCCACCGGTCACGGCGCGCGACACTGCGGTCACCTGGGTCGGCCACGCGACCTACGTGGTGCGGACGGCCGGGGCCACGGTGCTCACCGATCCCGTTTGGTCGTCCCGGATTCCTGGCGTGCCGCGCCGGCTGACGCCGCCGGGTGTCTCCTTCGCCGAGTTGCCGCCCGTCGACGCGGTCGTGATCAGCCACAACCACTACGACCACTTGGACGCGCCCACTGTGCTGCGGCTGCCGCGCGACACTCCGTTGCTGGTGCCCGCCGGGGTGGGCCGCTGGTTCCGGCGCCGCGGCTTCACCGAGGTCATCGAGCTGGACTGGTGGCAGTCCGCGGAGGTCGCCGGGCTGACGTTCGACTTCGCCCCCGCGCAGCACTGGAGCCGCCGCGGCCCGCGGGACACCTGCCGCAGCCTATGGGGCAGCTGGGTGATCTCCGGCCCAGAGCACCGGGTCTACCACGCCGGGGACACCGGCTACGGCCCGCACTTCGCCGAGATCGGGCAGCAGTATCCGGGCATCGACGTGGCGATGGTGCCGATCGGCGCGTACGCGCCGCGGTGGTTCATGAAGCCGGTGCACATGAACCCGGAGGAGGCGGTGCAGGCGGTGGCGGACCTGGGCGCGAGGTACGCGGCGACGATGCACTGGGCGACGTTCGTGCTGACCCGGGAACCGGTCGTCGAACCGCTGACCCGCGTCCGCAAGGCCTGGCGCGACACCGGCCGCGACCCGGAGCAACTCTGGGACCTCGCCATCGGCGAATCCCGCGTCCTGGGGTCGGGGGGCCGAAATTTCCATTAAAATCGAAGGTCCGATTTCCATTGACATTGCGGAGAACGAAAACGGTCTTTCAGTCCACTAGGGACTGGTAGACGAGTTGGTGCAGTTGGGGACGGATCGGGTGGGTGCTCGACGGCATCAGCTGAGTCAGGAACAGCACCGTCAGGTCCTCCGCCGGGTCCACCCAGAACGCGGTGCTGGCCAGGCCGCCCCAGGAGAACTCGCCCCGGGAGCTGATCACCTTCGCCGCCAGTGGGTCGCCGATCACCGCGAAGCCCAGCCCGAAGCCCTTGCCCGCGTTGGCCACCTCGGAGACCGACCCGAGCGCCAGGGTTTCCAGGTCCGCGCCGCCGGGCAGGTGGTTTCGGGTCATGTACCGCATCGTGCGGCTGCCGAGCAGGCGCGTGCCGTCGAGCTCGCCCTCCCCGCGCAGCATCTGCGTGAACCGGTGGTAGTCGTGCGCGGAGGAGAACAGCCCGCCGCCGCCGGAGAGGGCCTTGGGCAGCTCCAACGCCGTAGCGTGCAGCTCCGCGTGCTTCGGGTGCGGGCGGGCCTTGCCCTGCGGGTCGGCCGCGTAGAGGGTGGCGAGCCGGTCGGCGTTGGCGCGGTCCACCGCGAAGCCGGTGTCGGTCATGCCCAGCGGCTCGAAGATGCGGGTGCGGAAGAACTCGTCCAGCGTCTGCCCGGACGCCACCTCCACGATCCGGCCCAGCACGTCGGTGGCCACCGAGTAGTTCCAGGCAGTGCCCGGGTCGAACAGCAGCGGCATGCTCGCCCACGCGTCGCAGCAACCCGCCAGGTCGAGGTCGGCGGCCATGCCGAACTCGAATCCGGCGCGGCGGTAGAGCTCGTCGACCGGGTTCAGGTAGTGGAAGGCGTACGTTAGGCCGGCGGTGTGCGTCAGCAGGTGCCAGATCCGCATTTCCTCGGCTGCCGGGCGGGTCTGCGGGGCGCGGGCGGTCCCACCTCGGTAAACCCGCAGGTCGGCAAACGATGGGATGAAGTCGGCGACCGGGCCGGTGAGCTCGAAGGCACCCTCCTCGTGCAGCATCATGATCGCCACCGAGGTGACCGGCTTGGTCATGGAGTAGATCCGGAACAGCGTGTCGGTCTGCACTGGGGCGCCGCTGGCGATGTCGCGCATTCCGTGCGTCGACAGGTGCGCGATCTTGCCGTGCCGGGACACCAGCGCCAGCCAGCCCGGCAGCTTGCCGGCCTCCACGTACTTCGCGAAGTGCTCGTCGATCCGGTTCAGCCGGGCGGCGTCGAAACCGACTTCGCCGGGATCGACCTCGATTTCCAGGCCCACTTGATCCTCCTGCGCATGCCATCGCGGGTTACTTGGTGTTTCTACTCCAGCGCGCCCACATACGAAATCCTTTCTGCTATGGCAGCGCTTGTCGGTTCGTGCCGGTAGCGTCGGGGGCGTGACGACCCCGACTCAACCCGAAGGGCTGCCCCGCACGGCAGGAGCGCTGCGGTCCAGCGGCCACGTCCCGCGCAGCGTCAAGGCCGAGCTGCGCGCCAACCTGCTGACCGCGCTACGCTCCGGCCGGGCGCTGTGGCCCGGCATCGTCGGATTCGACCAGACGGTGCTGCCGCAGCTGGAACGCGCCCTGATCGCCGGGCACGACGTCGTGCTGCTCGGGGAGCGCGGGCAGGGCAAGACGCGGCTGCTGCGCAGCCTCGTGGAACTGCTCGACGAGTGGACTCCAGTGATCGAGAGCTCGGAACTCGGCGAACACCCGCTGCAGCCGATCACCCCGGCCTCCCGCCGCCGCGCCGTGGAGCTCGGCGACGACTTACCGGTGGCCTGGCGGCACCGCAGCGAGCGGTACGTGGAGAAGCTGGCCACCCCTGACACCTCGGTCGGCGACCTGGTCGGCGACGTGGACCCGGTGAAGGTCGCCGAGGGCCGCTCGCTGGGCGACCCGGAGACGATCCACTTCGGACTCGTGCCCCGCGCGCACCGCGGCATCGTCACCGTCAACGAGCTGCCCGACCTGGCCGAGCGGATCCAGGTGGCGCTGCTGAACGTGATGGAGGAGCGGGACATCCAGATCCGCGGCTACAGCCTGCGGCTGCCGCTGGACGTGCTGCTGGTCGCCACCGCAAACCCCGAGGACTACACGAACCGGGGCCGGATCATCACGCCGCTGAAGGACCGCTTCGGCGCGGAGATCCGCACCCACTACCCGCTGGACGTCGATGACGAGGTGTCGCTGGTGCGCCAGGAGGCGGACCTGCCGGCCGAGGTCGGCGACCACCTGCTGGAGGTGCTCGCCCGCTTCGTCGGCCACCTGCGCGAATCCGCCGCGGTCGACCAGCGCTCCGGGGTGTCGGCCCGGTTCGCCATCGCCGCCGCCGAGACCGTCTCGGCCGCCGCGCTGCACCGGTCCGCGGTGACCGGCGAGCACCCGGCGGTGGCGCGGCCGGTCGACCTGGCGGCGGTGCCCGCCGTTCTGCGCGGCAAGATCGAGTTCGAGGCCGGCGAGGAGGGCCGCGAGGACGAGCTGCTGGGCTACCTGCTGCGGCGCTCGGTGGCCGACACCGCCCGCGGCCTGTTCGCCGGGCTGGACCTTCAGTCGCTGGCCCAGGCCGTCATCGACGGGCACCCGGTGGCCACCGGTGAGCGCGTCGCCGGGCGCGACGTCCTCACCGCGCTGCCGGAGCTGCCTGTGCTGCACCAGGTCGCCGAGCGGCTCGGGGTGCGCGCCGGGGACCCGCCGGGGCGCATCGCCAGCGCCGTCGAGCTGGCGCTGGAGTCGCTGTACCTGGCGAAGCGGCTCGGCAAGGACGCCGATGACGACCGGTCGGTGTACAGCTGATGAGCCGTCGGTTCCGGTACAACGCGTGGCACGGCGGGGCGGATCCCCTGGCGCCGCCGGTGGATCTGCGTGCGGCACTGGACCAGATCGGCCGCGATGTCATGGAAGGCGCCTCGCCGCGCTCCGCGCTGGAGGAGTTGCTGCGCACCGGCACCCGCGACGTCGCTGGTCTCGACGAGCTCACCCGGCGGCTGTGGCAGCGGCGCAGCGAGATGCAGCGGCGGCACCGGCTCGACGGGACGATCTCCGAGGTCCGTCGGCTGCTGGACCGCGCGTTGGAGGCGGAGCGGCTGGCGCTCGCGGCCGACACCAGCGGGGACGCGCGGTTCCGCGAGTTGCAGCTGGGCGCGCTGCCGCCGGACGTCGCGGGCCAGGTCTCGGAGCTGGCGAACTACGACTGGCGGTCGCCGGACGCGCGGGAGATCTTTGAGGAGCTCCGGCAGATGCTGGGCGCCGAGTTCCTCGAACAGCGCTTCCAGGGCATGAAGCAGGCGATGCAACAGGTCACGCCTGAGGACGCCGAGCGGGTGCGGCAGATGCTCGGCGACCTGTCTGCGCTGCTGGCCGCGCACGCCCGCGCAGACTCCGACATTCAGCAGAAGTTCGAGCAGTTCATGGCCAGCCACGGCGAGTTCTTCCCGGAGAACCCGCGCAACGTCGACGAGCTGATCGACGCGCTGGCGGCCCGCTCGGCGGCCGCCCAGCGGCTGCTGAACTCCATGAGCGAGCGGCAGCGCGCCGAGTTGATGTCGCTGTCCCAGCAGGCTTTCGGCGACCCGCGCATCGCCCGGGCGTTGCAGCGGCTCGACCAGCAGCTGCAGGGGCTGCGGCCGGGCGAGGACTGGACGGGCCGGGCGCGGTTCCGCGGCGACCAGCCGATGGGGCTGGCCGAAGCCACGGCGGCGATGGCCGACCTCGGTGAGCTGGACCGGTTGGCGGAGCAGCTCGGGCAGGCCTATCCGGGTGCGAGCCTGGAGGATATCGACCTGGAGGCGCTGGAGCGGCAGCTCGGCCCGCAGGCCGTTGTCGATGCGCAGCGGCTGTCGGAGATCGAGCAGCAGTTGCGGCAGCAGAGACTGCTGCAACGGGCACCCGACGGCAGCTTGAGGCTGTCACCGCGCGCCCTGCGTCGGCTCGGGGAGACCGCGCTGCGCTCAGTGATCGCGCAGCTGCGGTCGCGGCGCGGCGAGCGCGACACCGACCGCGCGGGCGCGGCGGGGGAGTTGACCGGCACCACGCGGCCGTGGAGCTACGGCGACGCGGAGCCGTGGGACGCCGTCCGCACTGTGCGCAACGCCGTGCTGCGGCGCGCGGCGGAGGGGCCGGATTCGGCGCAGCTGGACATCTCAGACCTGGAGGTGGCCGAGACCGAGCAGCGTTCGCGCTCGGCGGTGGTGCTCTGCGTGGACACGTCGTGGTCAATGGTGCAGGACGGCCGCTGGGTGCCGATGAAGCGCACCGCCCTCGCGCTGCACCACCTGGTCGCGACCCGGTTCCGCTCGGACGCGCTGCAACTGGTGACCTTCGGGCGCTACGCGTCCACTGTGGACGTCGGTGAGCTCGCCGCGCTGGAAGGGGTTTGGGAACAGGGCACGAACCTGCATCACGCGCTGCTGCTCGCGGGCCGCCACCTGCGCCGCCACCCGGACGCCCAGCCGGTCGTGCTGGTGGTGACCGACGGGGAACCCACCGCCCACCTCGAACCCGACGGCGAGGCGGTGTTCCAGTACCCGCCGACGCGGCACACCCTGCAGGTCACGCTGTCCGAAGTGGACGCCCTGCACCGCCTGGGCGCCACGTTGAGCGTCTTCATGCTCGGCGAGGATCCGAGCCTGAAGGCTTTCGTGGACATCGTGGCCCGCCGCGGCGGCGGCCGGGTCCTGGCACCCACCCCGGACGGCCTCGGCGCGGCGGTCGTCGGCGACTACCTCCGCACCAAGCGCCGCCGCTGACCCACTCGATCCGGTGATAGGTGAGGGGCACCCTTGAGTCACTGGTTGGCTCAGGTGCCCCTCACCTCGAAAAATTCGCTCGTACAGGTGTAGACGAGGCGGATCTCGGGGGTGTCGGCGTCCTGGCTTGGCGGAAGTCCAGCTACAGCGCGAACAACGGTGATTGTGTCGAGACCGCGTTCGCGACCCGAAGCGGGGCTGGCTGGGGGAAGTCCAGTTACAGCACGAACAACGGCGCACGTGTCGAGATCGCCGTCGCTGACACGGTCGTCGGGGCTCGGGATTCGAAGAATCCTGGTGGCCGGAGCTTTGGTCCGGTGGGGCTGGATGGGGCGGCTTCGTCGCCGCCGTCAAGGCCGGGCGGTTCGGCCTCGTATGACTGCCTGAAGAGGCTGTTTTGGATGTGGTGGAGACCCTGGTGGTTAATTCTCGGGTTGAGTGAGGGTGTGTTGGGCAGGCCCGGGATGATGATCTTGCGGCAGTCTTGTGGTGTCTGGCCGCAGGATGGAGATCGTGGTGTCGGTGCAGCCGCA
>NZ_JBSFLZ010000048.1:0-43785 GCF_053599315.1 Saccharopolyspora sp. NPDC000995 | reverse complement strand
TGACCAACAGCCCGGTCGTCGGACACCATCAGCACACGGCCCGCGACCGGACGCAACCCGGTCCCATGCTCATGGCAAACCGGTGGTCCCTTCAGGCTGGCAGGCGACACGGCGTCGGATCTCTCGCTGCTTCGTTGTCGACCGCAGCCCACCAGCGGACCCGGCGATATGCTCGTCGAGAACCGACAGGGCGACGTTGGCCAACAGCGGCGACAGAATCCCACCCTGCGGAGTGCCACTGACGCTGTCCTTGGCGAAGCCGTCCCGAGTAAGGATGCCCGACTTCAGAAACGCCTTCACCAACGCGAGCACCCGCCTGTCTCCGATCCGAACCCGCACCCGATCCATCAACGCAGAATGCGAGATCTCGTCGAAGCACGCCTCGATGTCGCCTTCCAGCACCCATTCGTAGGTCTTGGACGCCAGGAAGACCGTCTCGGCCATTGCGTCATGTGCTCGCCGGTTGGGCCGGAAACCGTAGGAGCACGGTTGGAAATCCGCCTCCCAGATCGGTTCCAGCACCAGCTTCAGCGAGGCTTGCACCACACGGTCGGCCACGGTCGGGATTCCCAGCCGGCGTCGCTTGCGCGACCCCGGTTTCGGGATCAGCCGTTCCTTGACCGGCAGCGGACGGAAAGTGCGGGCCCGCAACTGATCCCGCAGCTCAGCGAGGAAGTTCTCCACGCCAATCCGTTCCCGAACGAAGGCAACGGTCTTACCGTCGACTCCGGACGAGCGTGCGCCTTTGTTCCCCGCGACCCGTTCCCACGCCATCAGCAGAAACGCGGGATCAGTGACGAGGTTGAACAGATCGTCGAACCGACGATGAGGATCATCGTTCGCCCAACGGTGCAGCTTTGTCTGGATCTCCAGTACCCGGCGTTCAGCTCGATACAGGGCCGACTCCGGATCGCGGGTATTCACCCGTGGCCTCCTGGCATTCCAATCCTTCCACCACAGACTTGCTGGCTCCCTTCGCCATGCGACCGGCTTTCCCGGCCTCGGACTACTACGGAGCCTCCGTCCCGTCCGACGCCCTCAGCAGACGACGTGCCTGCCCTGCCGCCGCGCTGGCTGCGCGCGGTGAGGGCGGCGTCGAACGGTTCCCACGTTCATCACGAATTCGATCGACGAGCGAGGCATCCAGCTCTACCCCTGCGGCATCGCCATGGTTACGCCGCAGGCCTTCACCATGGCCTCCTGGCCGGTTGTCACATCGTGGCCAGGAGTTCCCCGCCACCCGACAGGCGGCGGTTACGCACCGCACCCAGCCCATATCCGCCAGATTTGAGCTGGTGGGCCGTTAAGGGGCGTCAGACACTGATTTCTCGCGTATACCTTCCCGTCTCGCTAACCGGACCCGCATCGTCTGGCAGTGCCGACACGTCCCGGCGTTGTCAGGGCTGCTCCCACCATCACCGGCGTCTCCCGGGTCCGGCTGCCCTCAGCTTCAGCCAACCGCTGCGACGGCTGACCGGTGCAGGTCTTTCACCTCCACTCGAACTCGGACACCTCGTGGCGCACGTGATCCTCAGCCCAGTCATCTCCGACGAACAGCACCCGAACCTCCATGGCCGACAACACCTTCCAGCAGCCTGCAGGAGCCGGTCAGCGACCTAATGGACAAGTGCTCACGCCAACACCCGGCGGGCACGACATCCCATCAGCGATCAAGACCCCTGACCACCAGTGAGGGCACGATCTGACCCCAGGACTCCAAGGTCCAGGCGAAGAGAGTGCTCACTCACCAGCGGCTACCAGGCACCGAGTCTGCCCGATCAGCCGACCCGGTAGATCCCATTAGGCGAGGCCGACGGCGCGGCGGGCGAAGTGGATCTCCGCCGCGACCTGACGGAGAGTTTCCGCCACCACCAGCGAGCCGTGGCCCGCGTCGTAGCGGTAGAACTCCAACGGGATCTCCCGCGGACCCAACCGGTCCAGGTAGTTCAGGATCTGCTGGATCGGGCAGCGCGGGTCGTTGTCCCCGGCCAGCACCAGCACCGGCGCCCGTACCTCGTCCACGTAGGTGATCGGCGAGGCCTTCCGGTAGACCTCCGGCACGTCGTCCGGCGAGCCGCCGAAGAGCGCCCGGTCGTAGGCCCGCAGCGGCTCCATCTCGTCGGCGTACGCCGAGACGTAGTCGGCCACCGGCACCCCGGCGACGCCGCCGGCCCAGCGCTGCGGCTGCGTCCCCAACGCCAGCAGCGTCAGGTAGCCGCCCCACGACGCACCCGCGACGACGCTCAGCGCCGGCGTGGTCAGCCCCGCCTCGATCGCCCAGTCGTGCACCCGCGCTACGTCGGCCAACTCCGTCAGCCCCGGCCGGCCCTCGATGGCGTCCCGCCACGCCGAGCCGTACCCGGTCGAACCCCGGTAGTTGATCTCCACCACGGCGAACCCGGCGTCCAGCCAGGCCGCCCGGTAGGCGGAGAACCGGTCCTCGTCGGCTGCGTGCGGCCCGCCGTGCAGGTTGAACACCGTCGGCAACGGCCCTTCCCCGGCGTCGGCCGGACGCGCCACCAGCGCGTGGACCGTCTCGTTCGGTCCGTACGGGACTTCGACGAACACGTCGTTGACGGCCTCCGAACCCGGCGCGCGGTCACCGGGCGGCGTCAGCAGCACCCGGTCCTCACCGTCGCGCGAAACCGTCCGCACCAGCGAAGGCGTCGCCGCCGACGACCACACGTACTCCACTGAGTGGTCTGGGCGCACCGACGCGCCTGCCACCGTGCCCGGCGGGGTCGCCAGCTCGGTGAGGGTCTCTTCCGCGAGGTCGTAGCGGTGCATCGTGGTCCGCGCGTGGTGGGTGTGCGCGATCAGCAGCGCCTTGCCGTCCGGGTACCAGTCGGCGGAGACCTCACCGGGCAGGTCGAGCTTGATCTCGCTCTCGGTGTCCGCAGCGACGTCCCAGATCAGCAGCTCCTCCTTGCCGCGCCGCTCGTGCAGCACCAGCAGCCGGGGGTCGCCGGTGACCGGCGCGAACGCCAGCGCGTCCAGGCCCTTGCCCGGGCCGTCCCACTTCTCGGCGACCTCGGAGCCATCGACGCGCAGCACCCGCAGTGCGGGGTGGCGGCTGTCGCCGTGCTCGGAGTGCGAGATCACCACCATCGACTCGTTCCAGGACATGGCGGACAACCCGCCGTCCTGCTCATGCTGGTAGAGCACCTCCGGACGGCCGCCGTCGCGCGCCACCCACACCGTCACGCCGTCGTCAGTGGACATCCCCACGCCGATCACCGACGACCCGAGCTCCAGCCCCGCCGGGTACCCGGGGTGGGTGTCCGGCAGGCCCGGCCGCGTCTCACCGGAGGCGAACGGCTCGACCACCCAGCTGCCGAACTCGTCGCCGTCGGTGTCGTCAAACCACCAGACCTGCTCGCCGTCCGCGGACAACGTGCCGTGGAACGTCCCCTGTGGACGGTCGGTGATCTGGAGGTGCTCGTCGGAGTCGCGGTCCCAGGCGTAGATCTCCCAGGTACCGCTGACGTTCGACACGTACAGGCTGCGTTGCGGCGCGTCCCGCGCCCAGTCCGGCAGCGACACGCGGGGCGCGCTGAACCGGGCCCGCCAGCGGGCCTCGCGCTCCGGGTCGTCGAACAGCTTCTCGGGGATCTGCGCTTCGGGGTAGGTGCTCACGCCTCGATACTGCCCGATGACGCAGCCACCTGCGGAGCAGGTGCACCATCACCCGTTCGCCTGAAGCGGGGCGATTTCACGATGAGTCGACCAGCACGCGGGGTGAACGTCGAATCCTCGCGAAATCGCGCACCCCAGGGCGGCGTCAGCGACGCCATCGTCCAGCTTGCGGGAGTTCGTCGAGCACCGTCGGGTCGATGGGCATCACCTGAAAGGCCATGCCTCGATCGTGATCTCCCGAACCGCCCGAAGCTGGAGGAAAACGACGCCCGCGTCGGGGTCGCGGGATTTGAACCCACGACCTCTTCGGCCCGAACGAAGAACAAGATGCGGCACTACCTGCGCGGTTGCGCATCAATGCAGGTCAGGCCGTTGGTCTGCGTTGGCCTTAGTGGCGTGATCCTGTTTTCGGGGCAAGATCGTCTCCCGGAATCATCTCTCCAAGAGCGTTCCAGGCATCGGCGTCGGCGGCGGCATCGGAGAACGCGTCAGGCGGCTCGACGTCGCCGTCCTTCGGGCGCGGGCAAACGATCAGGCCAGGTCTTCAATCATGTCTCGACTCATGAGGTCATTGCGAGGTGTTCTGTTCAAAGCGAACAGTACCTTTTGTACCGGTCATCCAATCGGCGAGTTCTCGCCTGTCCCAGTGGTCTGGCTTCGCGCCGCATGCAAATTGTCTTCTGCACAGGATGTTCATCATTCCAAAACCTCGAGCATCCATTTCACGGCATCGTCATCCGAGGCCGTGGTCATCGCAGGTGGCCGGCAAGAGCGCACAAACGTAGACAGGTTGAATATCAGCCAACTGGCACGACGCCTCAGCGATGCGAACAGGCCGAGCGGTCTTGGGTAGGTGGCATACCTCCCGTTGGTCCATCTCCTTACCGAGGCATCCTGTCGCACTCTTCTTGGATGCCCTTGCGTTCTATGCGGTGGTCGCTGAAGTCGAACGGTGCGCCGCTGAACATGCCGTAGGCCCTCGCATTCACCCGCCAAGAACCGGGTTGGCAGGTCACCTTAAGGTCATATACCTGCCTGGGATTGGGGATGGCGTCGTCGGCGATGGAACTCACGGAGCCACCCAGCCCTGCCCGCGAACGAACTGTTCGAGGCTCAAGATCAGCGTGTGCTTCTCCGGCGGATCAGCACACAAGCGTTTCCGATGATGCTGGGTCCGCTTACGGTGGCTTTCAACGGCATTGAAGCCGAGATTGCATGATTCGTTGTGGCCGTCGCCGTCGCCGTCGCCGTCGCCGTCGCCGCCGCCGTAGCGCGCTGAGCCTTCCAACGGCTGGCATGACGGGGCAATGCTGACCAGCACCGCTACTTAGTCCTCGAAGACCACGGCCGCATCATCGCAGCGCCCCTGCACCAGGTCAGGCCCCGACCGCAAACCCGGAGCCACCTACTGGCCCCACTCCATCTAGATGCGCGCCCGACTCGCCAGGACGGGATTTTGGACATGCAGAAAGGGCCTGGTCGGAACTTCTCGCGAAGCTCCGACCAGGCCCTTTCACCTGTCGGGGTGGCGGGATTTGAACCCACGACCTCTTCGACCCGAACGAAGCGCGCTCCCAAGCTGCGCCACACCCCGATCTTCCAGCGGTGAACATCTCGGGTGCTCGTCCAACCGCTGGATCATAGTTTAGCGGACGCTCTCACCTGCCCCGAACGGGGTCCTAATAGCGGTATCTTCGCTGGTAAATGTGGTTTTTTCAGACCTGGGGAGCAAGGTCAGAAGGGTGGCCTCCGGCGGGCAGGCGAAACGCACCGGCGCGTACGGCGAGGTGCCCAGCCCGGCCGACACGTGCAGATGCATGCGTTCGCCCCAGGTGGACGCGCCGCGTGCCCGCGACCGGTCCAGCTCGCAGTTGGTCACCAGCGCCCCGTAGCCGGGCAGCCGCAGCTGCCCGCCGTGGGTGTGACCGGCCAGCACCAGGTCGTAGCCGTCCTCGGCGAACGAGTCGAGCACCCGCGGCTCGGGGGAGTGCGTCACGCCTAGGCGCAGCTGGACGTCGGTGGGCGCGGGCCCGCCGATCAGGTCGTAGCGGTCCAGATGCAGGTGCGGGTCGTCTAGCCCGGCCAGGTGGATCCGCATCCCGGCGACCTCGATCTCGTGCCGCCGGTGCGTCGCGTCCAGCCAACCGCGCTCGGTCATCGCCGCCCGTAGGTCGCGCCACGGCAGCGGTTCCCCGTGGATGCGTTTGGCCTTCCGCGACGGCAGCAGATAGCGGGCCGGGTTCTTCGCGGTCGGCCCGTAGTAGTCGTTGCTGCCGAAAACGAAGATGCCTGGCCGGTCCAGCAGCGGGCCCATCGCGCGCAGCGTCGCGGGCACCGCCTGCGGGTGCGCCAGGTTGTCACCGGTGTTTACCACCAGATCCGGCTCCAGCTCGGCGAGGGCGGCCACCCACCGCTGCTTGGACCGCTGGTTCGGGGTCATGTGCAGGTCGGAGATGTGCAGCACGCGAAGCGGTGCCGCGTCCTCGGCGAGCACCGGCAGCGTCGCCTGCCGCAGCGTCCAGTGCCGACGTTCGATCACGGCCGAGTAGGTGACCGCGGCAGCGCCGAGAGCGCCCGTGCTGAGCAGAATTCGCCCGAACTTGTTCACCCCACCAACCCTACGACGACACCGCCTCCGGCGACTGACAGCCCGTCACCGACGGTGCCGCTCCGGAGACCGAGGTCGTGGGCGGGCCCGGGCGCCGACAGCGGGATAATCGCCTCATGGCCGAGCTCAAGGACAAGCTGCGCGCGGACCTCTCCGCCGCGATGAAACAACGCGACACCACCGTCACCGGGGTCCTGCGGATGGCGCTGGCCGCCGTCAGCAAAGAGGAGGTCGCCGGCAAGCAGGCACGTGAGCTCACCGACGAAGAGGTGCAGCGCGTGCTGAACAAGGAGGCCAAGAAGCGCGACGAGGCCGCAGAGGCGTTCCGCGGGGCCGGGCGCGCGGAGCAGGCTGAGGCCGAGCTCGGCGAGGCGGTAATCCTGCGGCGCTACCTGCCGAAGCCGCTGGGCGACGACGAGTTGGCGCAACTCGTCAAGGACGCCGTCGCGGAAGTACAGGGCGAACTCGGCGAGCGGCCGGGCATGAAGCAGATGGGCCAGGTCATGAAGGCGGCCAACGCCAAGGCGGCGGGCCGTGCCGAAGGCGGCAAGGTCGCCGCCCTGGTCAAGGCCGAACTCGCCGACTGACACCCGAGGCGTTGTTCTAGCTGGTCACGGGGCCGTGGGTCTTTCCGGTCGCCATAGCAGCCCAAGAGACTCACGGCCCCATACCTGCAGCAGGCAGGCCCGGCAAGGCGACCGGAACGCCCACGAGCGGCTACGGAAACCGCCGTGAAACCGCCGTGAACTCCGATTGGACCCCTCGATGTGGCCAAGGGCGTTCTCCAGGGCCTACGGCCGCAGGCCGCGGGTCGCAGCGGAAGACTTTGGATTCGTCCCCTCGAAGTTGACCAGCACCCTCCCCAACGCAGCTAAGTCACGTCGGGCCACGCCAGCGGGCGACCAAGCCCGGCCGCGCCGCCGGGGCCCGGTGATCTCCCCGCCCCGGAATGCCACCCAGGGCAACAGCTTCAGCTCCGCGATCACCGGACCGGGCTAGAGCCGAGAAGCTATCCGGGAATCAGCTTTCGTTCTCCGTTTGAAGCGCCGGAGGCGCTGGGCCCACCCTCTGCAACCGGCACCGCCGCCGGATTTCAGACCATGCCCGCCCCGTCGGGCTCTTGGCGAGGCCAGTCCCGAAGCCGCGTATTGGTCTTGCACGCATCGGGGATCGGCGCACCGCCAAACGAGCCTGGAAACAGTTTCTATTCGCCTGCGGCGTTGCGGCGCCAGTAGGCGAGGGCGTAGAGGCGACGCCGTTCCAGGCCGAGTTCCTGCTGGCAGTGCTCGCGGAGCTGGTGGACCACATCGGCCTCCGCGCCGATCCACACGTGCGGGTTTGGGCCGAGCTCGGCCGACCGCAGCGCGTCCACGAGCAGCGCGCTTTCGCCCGCCAGGACGCCGTCGCGGTGCAGCCAGTGCCAGGCCACATCGGCGTCGGAGGGGAGCGCCTGCTCCTCCGCGGCGTCGGCGACCTCGGCGAACACCTGCACGCGGGCCGCCGCGGGGAGCTCCGCCAGGATCGCCGCGATGGCGGGAAGCGCTGTCTCGTCTCCCACCAGCACCAGCGGGTCGGCGTCTGGCTGCGGCTGGTACGCCGGGCTGGGGCCGACGGTGACGATCTGCTCGCCGGGCGCGGCCTGCGCCGCCCAGGTGCTTCCTGGGCCGTCGTGGTCGTGCACGACGAAATCGATCGCCAGCTCTTGCCGCTGCGGGTCGAACCAGCGGACCGTGTAGGTGCGCTGCCGCGGCTGTTGCTCGCGGGGCAGCGCGAACACCTCGGCGCGGGTCCGGCCCAGCGGCATCGGCTGGCCGGACTGCGGCAGGCACAACTTGATCCGCTGGTCGCTGCCGTTGCTTACGAAGTCCGAGAGCTCCGAGCCGCCGAGCATTACGCGCACCATCCGGGGCGTGACGCGCTGCGTCGCCCGCACCTCCAGCAACCGGTAGCGGGATCGCGCGCGCCTGGTGCTCACCTGCATCTTCGTCACGCCTCGAGTCTAAGAACCGCCAGCCCGACCCATCGCGCGACGGTCCCGACCGCAATTTCATGGAAATTGCGGAAGGTCCTCTCCGCCCACGACGTGAGGTCTGCATGCGCCCGCAACGCAAGAAGAGGGAAACGCTCTTGAAATCGAAGGTTCGATTTCAATGGAACCTGCGGTCGGTCATGGCGGGAAGATACCCGGCGGCAGCACGGGTTGTTCCGGCCGCTGCGGGGGCCGGTCGCCCGGCTGCTGCGGCGGTTGGCCCTGCTGCGGCGGGCCGGGCGGTGGCTTCTCCGGCGATGGCGGCGGCACGTAACCGGTGCTCACCGAAATCGTCACGACCTCGCCGGGCAGCGCGAAGCCGCGCGGCGTCTGGCTGGTCACCGTGCCCTGCTTGCGCGTGCTGCTCACCGAGCGCTGCTGGACCTTGTAGCCCGCCTTCTCCAGCGTGTCGGTGGCCCGCTTCGCGTCCATGCCGACGATATTGGGCACCTGGAACTCGTCGCCGCCGTCCTCGTACCGCTTGGTGGTCGGCGGCAGCGGCAGCACCGGCAGACCCTCGTGGATGACATTCATCGCGTCGAAGAAGGTCCGCGCCGGCACCTTGCCGCCGTAGATGTTGCCGCCATTGACCCCGCACAGCCGGGGCGGATCGGAGTCGCAGATTCCCTGCGGCGAGGTGCCGTCGCTGAAGGTCAGCACCGCGCCCGCGAACTGCGGGGTGGAACCGAGGAACCCGGCCGACTGGTGGGCCTCGGTGGTGCCGGTCTTCGCGGCCAGCGGCCGGTTCCACCCGGCCGCTGCGGCCGCTGCTGCGGCGGTCCCGCCGGGCAGGTCGTCGTGGCTCATCCCGACGGCCAGCGCGTTCGCCAGGCCCGTGTCGACGGCCTGCTCGCACGGGTCTTCGGTGATCGACACCGGGTTGCCGTTGCGGTCCAGGATCTGCTCGACCGGCGTCGGCGGGCACCACACGCCGCCGCTCATGATCGTGGCGGCGACGTTGCTGAGCTCCAGCGGGCTGGTCGGCGAGTAGCCCAGCGTGAAGGCGCCGATGTTGCGCTGCTTGACCTGTTCGGCCTGGGAGAGCCCGTTGGCCCCGTTCGGCGCCAGCGGGTCGCCGCCCGCGGTGTGGGCGAGCAGCGTTTCGCGCATCCCGAGCCGCGCCGCCATGTCCACCGTCTGCGCGAGCCCGACGCGTTCCTGCAACGCCACGAAACCGGTGTTCGGCGAGGTCGCCAGGGCCATTTGCAGGGTTCGCGGGCCGGCTGCCACGCCTTCGGCGTTGCCCACGGTGTAGGGCGCCGTGCCGTTCTTGTACACCGAGGACGTGTAGGAGCCCGGCGCCTGGATGGTGTTGTAGATGCCCATCCCCTTCTCCAGCGCGGCTGCCGAGGTGAACACCTTGTAGACCGACCCGGCGCCGAACTTGACCACGCCGCTGGGCAGCGCGTACGCGGTCTGCCCCTTGGATGCGTCGAGCCCGAAGTCGCGGTTGGCGACCAGCGCGCGTACCCGGTGCTTGTCCTGGCCGGGCTCCACCACGCTCATCACGTTGGCGATGCCCTTGGCGGTCTTGGGCACGCCACGCTCGGCGGCGGCCTTCGCCGCGTCGGTGGCGTGCTTGTCCAGCGTGGTGCGGATGGTGTAGCCGCCGTGTTTTAGCTGTTCTTCGGTGAACCCGGCGCGCTCCAGGTAGTCGATCACGTACTTGCAGAAGAATCCGTCCGACGGCCCGGCGCCGACGCAGCCGTTGGGGATGCCGCGCAGCGGTTGGGCGAGTCCCAGCGGCGAGTTGCGGGCCTCCTCGGCAGCCTCCGGGGTGATCCGGTGCTGGTCCTCCATAGTCTTGATCACCAGGTTGCGGCGGTTGAGCGCCTCGCTGGGGTTGTTCTCCGGGTTCAACGCGCTCGGGCTGTTGACCATGCCGGCCAGCAGCGCGGCCTGCGCGATCGTGAGCTGGTCGGGCGTGGTGTCGAAGTAGGTGCGGGAGGCTGCGGCGATCCCGTAGGCCTGGTTCCCGTAGGGCACCACGTTGAGGTAGCGGGCGAGTACGTCTTCCTTGCTGAGCTGCTTCTCCACCTGCAGCGCTATCCGGATCTCGCGCAGCTTGCGCGCCGGGGTCTGCTCGATGGCCTTCGCCTGCTTCACCGGGTCGCCGGCGGCGACGACGTGCACCAGGTAGTTCTTCACGTACTGCTGGGTCAGCGTCGAGCCGCCCTGCGCGATTTCGCCGGACATCTGGTTGGTCACGGCGGCGCGCACGGTGCCCGCCCAGTCCACGCCGTGGTGGTCGAAGAACCGCCTGTCCTCGATCGCCACGATCGCCGCCTTCATGGTGTCGGCGATCTGGTCCGGCTGGGCCGGGGTCCGGTTCTGGTCGAAGAGGTACGCGATCGGACGACCATCCCGATCTGTGACACTCGTCACAAGTGGCGGTACCTTGGTCATCAAGTCGGAGGAAATGCTGTTGACGGCGTCGCTGGCGCGGTTGGAGACCACTCCCAGTGACCCCGCGATCGGGAACAGCAAACCGGCCACCAGGACGCCAGCCAGCACACACAGACCGAATAGCTTCAACAAGCCGTCTCGGGCACGCACTCAGCCAGAGTAAGTCGGGGCGGCTTCGTGACGGAGTGTCACGGCCAAGATCCGCCCGATGTGATGAGTCCGAAAGATAACGGAGCGACAACCCTTGGTTGGTTGTGGAACCAGTGGGCTCTACAGTCCGTCTACGTCCAGCGACAGCACTGTTGTGGTCAAAGCAGTTCAGAGCACAACATCCGGTGCCGGGGGGCTCCGGACGAAATACGGTCGCCGACGATCCAGTGAGGAGCTGGGGGAACTCTATGTTCGAGCAGGGGGACTGGCGGGTTAACGCCGCATGCCGTGACCAGAATCCGGACCAATTGTTCGTCCGGGGGGCTGAGCAGCGTAAAGCGCGAATGATCTGCTTCGGCTGCCCGGTCCGCACCGAGTGCCTCAGCGAGGCGCTCGACAACAAGATCGACTTCGGTGTTTGGGGCGGAATGACGGAGCGGGAGCGGCGTGCGTTGTTGAGGCGCCGGCCCGACGTCCGCAACTGGCGTGAATTGCTGGAAGCCGCCCGGCAGGATTATGCCGATTTCACCGAGTACCAAGTGAGTTAGTCCGTTCGAGGCCGGTTCGGGCAATTCGCAACCGCGGATTGCCCGAACCGACTTCTGCTATTCACCGGCCAGTCGGCGGCCGATCTCCCGAAGCCCGGCCAGGTCGTGCACGTCCGACGGCAGCGCCGGGACACCGACCAGCGACACTTCCGGATGCGCCCGGGTGAACCGGGCGAGCAGCCGCTTCTCGCGCTCGGCCACCGCAACGCGGTCGACGTGCACCCGCAGCACGGCCGCAGCCAGCGGCGCGGATCCGGTCGCCTCCATCTCCTCGGCGGCGGTGGCCGCCCGGGCGCCGGCGAGCCCGGCGACGACCGGGTGAGTCCGGTTGGCGACCAGGCCGGCCAACGGCATGTGCTCCCCGGCCAGCCGCTCCACGAAGTAGGTGGCCTCCCGCAGCGCATCCGGCTCCGGCGCGGCGACCACCAGGAACGCGGTGCCGGGGGAGCGAAGCAGCCGGTAGGTTTGGGCGGCGCGCTCCCGGAACCCGCCGAAGGTCGAGTCGAAGGCCTGCACGAACGCGGCGGCGTCGGCCAGCAGTTGGCCGCCGATGATGGCGGACACCGCCTTCGCGAACATCCCCAAACCGGCGCCGACGATCTTGCGCAGTCCCTTCCCGCCGACCCGGGCCGGGCTGGACAGCATCTTGATCAGCCGCCCGTCCAGCACGGTGGACAGCCGCTGCGGCGCTTCCAGGAAGTCCAGCGCCGACCGGCTCGGCGGGGTGTCCACCACGATCAGGTCCCAGGTGCCGTCGGCGGACAGCTGGCCGAGCTTCTCCATCGCCATGTATTCCTGCGTGCCGGAGAACGACGTGGAGATCGTTTGGTAGAAGTGGTTGTTCAGGATCTGCTCGGCGCGTTCCCGGCCGGCGTGCGCGAGCACCATGTCGTCGAAGGTGCGCCGCATGTCCAGCATCATCGCGTTGAGGTCGCCGGCCGGTTCGAAACCCTCGATCGATACCTGCTTGGGCTGGTTGCTCAGTTCCCGCAGCCCGAGCGCCTGAGCCAGCCGCTTGGCCGGGTCGATGGTGAGCACCACGGTCTTGCGGCCGCGTTCGGCGGCGCGCAGCGCGAGGGCGGCCGCGGTGGTCGTCTTGCCGACGCCGCCGGAACCGCAGCAGACGACGATGTGCGTGTTCGGGTCGTCCAGCAACGCGTCGACGTCGACCTGCGCGGGTCGCAGCGGTTCGCTCATCGTGGGCTCCGGATGCCGTGTTCGGTGAGTATCTCGGCGAGTTCGTAGAGCTCGGCGACGTCGATCCCGGCGGTGAGGTCGGGCAGCGAGACGGTCGGCAGGTCGAGCTCGGCGAGCTGCGCGCGGGCGTCGTCCTCCGTCTCGGCCCTGATGGCGTGCTCGATCGTCTCGTGCACCAGCCCGTCCAGGGTCTCGTCGTCGACGTGGAGCCCGGCGGCGGCCATCCCGGTGCGCACCCCCTCCGCGTCCACTCGGCCCGCTGCGGCCGCGGCGACCGAGCGGGGCGGCAGCCGGTTGGGCCGGACCCGGTTGCAGACCACGCCACCCGGCCGCAGGTCGGCGGCGTCGAGTTCGGCGACCGCCTCCAGGGTTTCCCGTACCGGCAGCTCCTCGAGCAGCGTCACCAGGTGTACAGCGGTGTCGCTGGAGTGCAGCAGGCGCACCACGCCGTCGCTGTGGTCCCGGATCGGCCCGACCTTGGCGAGGTCGGCCATCGCCCGTGTGACGTCGAGGAACTTGACCAGGCGGCCGGTCGGCGGCGCATCGACGACCACCGCGTCGTAGACGTAGCGCCCGCGCTGGTCGGTGCGGCCGACGCATTCTTTGATCTTCCCGGTGAACAGCACGTCGCGCAGGCCCGGCGCGAGGGTCGTGGCGAACTCGATCGCACCCATCTTGCGCAGCGTGCGACCGGCGAAGCCGAGGTTGTAGAACATCGACAGGTACTCCAGCAGCGCCGCCTCGGCGTCGATGGCCAGCGCGCGGACTTCGCCGCCGTCGGGTGCCGCGGCGATCCAATCCTCGCCGTAGGGCAGCGGGGCGGTGTCGAAGAGCTGGGCGATGCCCTGCCTGCCCTCGACCTCGATCAGGAGCACCTTGTGTCCGCCGGTAGCTAGGGCGAGGGCGAGCGCGGCGGCGACGGTCGTCTTGCCGGTGCCGCCTTTGCCGCTGACGACGTGCAGTCGGGCCTGATTCAGTTCCCCGTCCCAGTCGGTCACACGATCAGCGTAAGTGCCGAGTTCCCCGGATGTGTGCTGACCGCGAACTCCCGCCACACGTCGGGATCGGCGCCGATCAGCGCAGGGCGCGCTCCGCGAGGTCGCGGTCGCCCGCGCGCAGCCGCTCCCACCTGTAAGTCCGCCTCCGAAGGGCGGAGTTGAGGTCCGCCTCGATTGCTGCCAGCAGCGCGTGCGCGAGGTGCTCCGGATCCGTTGCCGCACCGCAGTGGAGGGTCAGACGCCGGTGCCAGAGGCGGTAGGAGCCGATGCGGTACCGGGCGCCCGCAGCGGCGGTTTCCGGGAGCCGAACCAGTTCGAGGTGCTCGGCCAGGTAGTCGCCATAGGCCTCGAGGAAGGCCAGCAAGAGTTCCGCATCGGCCAGCCCCGGCCCGAGAGGTGGCGGTCCGGTGAACACCGCGTACTGCGGCGTTCGTTCCCGCTCGTCGAGCAGCGCGGCCATTAGTTAGCCCGGACTTGTCGCCGAACCGGCGGATCACCGTGCCCTTGCGGACTCCCGCGTCCATCGTCACGCCGTCCACGCCGTGCTCGGTGAACAGGCCGGTGGCGGCGGAGCGCACGCGCTGCCGCAATTTGCTGCCATCGCCGTGCACTGCTCGAACGCCGCCCGCGGCAACAGCCAGGCCGTCGCGGCGAAGTTGGAGCGGCTCGCCTGCTCCGGCGTCCGCAAGTACCAACGAAGGAATCGAGAATCGAGGGCTGGGGCGGGGCGGGCTTGCCCGTCAAGACCGGAGCGTGAGCGCGGCGACGCAGAGGGCGGGCGGCGGGTCTCCTAAGCTGCACGCATGCAGAAGTGGGAGTACGCGACGGTGCCGCTGTTGATCCACGCGACAAAGCAGATCCTCGACCAGTGGGGCGAGGACGGTTGGGAGCTGGTCTCCGTCCTGCCGGGTCCGACCGGCGAGCAGATGGTGGCCTACCTGAAGCGCCCGAAGGAGGCCTGACATGGGTCGGTGGACGGACCGCCTTGCGGAGCTCGGCATCCCGCTACCGGAGGTCGTGCGTCCGGTAGCGGCGTACGTGCCCGCCGTGCGCACCGGTTCGCTGGTGTACACCGCCGGCCAGGTGCCGATGGTCGCCGGCAAGCCCGCCGGGATCGGAAAGGTCGGCGCGGAGATCACCCCGGAGGAGGCCAAGCAGCACGCCGCGATCTGCGCGCTAAACGCGCTCGCCGCGGTGGACGGGCTGGTTGGCCTGGACTCGGTGGTGCGGATCGTCAAGGTCGTCGGCTTCGTGGCCTCCGCGGAGGGCTTCACCGGTCAGCCCGGGGTGGTCAACGGCGCGTCGGAACTGCTCGGCGAGATCTTCGGCGAGGCAGGCCAGCACGCCCGCTCGGCGGTGGGTGTGGCCGAACTGCCGCTCGGCGTCCCGGTCGAGGTGGAACTGATCGTCGAGGTCGAATAAGCACCCGTGACGTAATTTGCGCGGCGTTACCCGGTTCCGGGTGACGCCGCGTTTCGTATACGTCACAACGAGTTGTTGGCGGATATACCGGATGGCGTTTTCGGTGGCTCGGCCACGAAGCACCGCCCACAACCAGTACGCTGCGATCACCCCCTGCTTAGGTTCGTCAGATCTGGCATAACCCGAATAGGGGTATCGATTCCAGTGTGTTGCGAAAGACGGTTCAACGGCTTGATTGATCCGGTTCTCGCGACCAAAGTTCACCTCGATGGGTGCAGCGAGAGGTCGGGGGCGGCGAGCGACACCCGCAATCTATGGAGTACGAGGGTGGGAGGGCCCGACGTGGCGGTGCGCGAAACCGATCTGCTGTGCCACGAATTACTTCTCCGGCTCGCCGGGCGGCTGCCGGACCGGCACCTGTGGCGCTTCCGCGACTGGCTGGCCGGGGACGCCGCCGAGGTGATCGCGAAGATGCTGCCGGGCACGCTCGTCCGCGAGCGGATCGCACTCGACGACGCCGAACACCAACTGCTGGCCAACGCGCTGGCGCCGCTGGGCGCCGACCCCGCGATGGTCAACGCCGTCCTCCCCGTGGAACCCGACGCCGTCCCGCAGCACGCGTTCAGCCGTGAACGCCCCGCGAGCAGCGTCGGCGACTCCGCGGTGCTGGTCCTCGGCGCCACGCTGCGCCGCCGCCCCGGGGTCCGCGAGGTGCGCAGCAGTTGGCGGCGCGACAAGGGCGGCGCGACGAAGCTGGTCGTGCTGGTGACGGCGTCCGCCGCCGTCGTCAGCCTGACCGGGGAGATCCAGCGCATCCTACGAGCGCTCGGTGAACCCGCCCCCTGCGTCGAGGTGCTCCCGCCCGAGCTGGAACCCACCGCGTACCACCACGCCGCCCTCGCGGAATCGGTGCTGGTGTGCGCGGGAGCCGAAGAACTTGCCGGCCGCCGCGGTTGAGCGGCCGACATCCGTGAAGGAGGCGTGCGTGGTGGACGTGGCTGAGGGGGCCGGACCCGTGGAACGGCTGCACAACCTCTTGCTGGCCATGACCGGCCGGGTGGACGACGACGGGATCAACAGCGCCCACGAATTGCTCGGCATTGGCCAGCCGGACGCTGCGGCCGAGTTCCTCACCGGCTGCCTGCTGGCTGGCCACATCCCAGTGACCTCGTCCGAGCAGTACCACCTGCGCCGGGTGCTGGACGAAACCCGTTCCACGCACACCCTGGCGGACCGAGTGCACGTGGTGGACTCGCTGCCATCCGATGATCACCGGTTCGGCGAACCGGCCGAGGACGACGGAGACCTGGTGGCGGCGCTGGAGTCGGTCACCGGGCGGCTCCAGGGCGTGCGCGGGCTGTGGTGCGCCTCGCGGACCACCCCGGCCGGCGCCAGCTACGGACCGGTGCCCCGGCGCATCTTGCTCGCCGAGGTGAGCCCGGAAGGCTCGACCACGGCGGTCGCCTACCAACTGATCGAGGCCATGCGGCGGGTCGGCATCAACTGCTCGGTTGACGTATTCGAAAGCGGCGCCGAACTGCCCGAATACCACCGCGAAGCCCTAACGGCGGCGCACCGGGTGCGCCTCGACGCACCTGCCCCGCGACCAGTGGAACGCCTCCGGACGGAGGAAGCGCAGCGCCCGGTCACGCGGGAGCGTCCGGTCGCGCCGGAGAGCGCGCAGCGTCCGGCGGAGCGCCCTGCGGAGGAGAAGCGCGCGGCGGAGCCGCAGCGGCGGGCAGCACCGGTTGAGCCGGAGCGCTCGATCCCGCAGTCGGAGCACGCGCAGGCGGTGACGGCTGCGGCGGCAGCCGCCGCCGAGGCGAACGCGATGCGGGTGCCGCCGGCGGTCGACGCGAAGCTGACCGACCGCGAGCGCAACTTATTGCGCAAGCTGCACGAGGAGCTCGCGCAGCGGGAGCAGGGCCGGCCCGAGACGCGGCGGCCCAACGGGGCGAACAACGGCGAGGAGGGCTGGACGTCGACCATGCCGGGCGGCACCGGTGGCTTCCCGCCGATCGGCGCGGCCCCGGCCAACAACCAGGCCTACGCCCCCCAGCAACAGCGCTCCTGACCAGGTGTCCCAGGAGCGCTGTTCCAGCTGGTAAACGCTCATGAGCACGCTGAGATGCCATAGATGCCATAGAGCGTGCTTTGGATGCGGTGGGACATGGTCGTTGTAACGCGGTTTGTGTCTTCGAGACGGCGAAGCCATCTGTGCACCCCGCAGCTTCTGGCCACCCCGCAGCTAGTGAGGCGGGCGGTCCGTTCGCCGCCCGCCACGGCAGCGCGAGCCCGGTGTGGCGGGATGGAGCGAACGGTCCGTTCACCTATCGAGGCGAACAGGCCGTTCGCTCCACACCAGCCAACGGGGATGCACCACTGCGCGGGGAACGCAGTTCCCGAACGGCCTCCATGGCGCCCAAACGCATTCGCGGCAGCTGACCAGCAAAACAGCGTCTCTTAGGTGGCTGGTGTCCAACGATCTCATTTTCATCGACAGGCCTATCCGGACATCGTGGGAGTTCTGAGATCGCCGCAGACGGACGGGAAGACGGTCGCCGATCGAATCAGTCCACCCTAGCTCGGCTTCGAAGTTCGAGGCACCTGCCGGGTACTTCCCGAACAACACCAGCCACCTAGACCGCCTGTTGGACGTCCGCGAGGACCTGCTGCAGGTGGAGGCCCCGGCGCACGTCGCACGAGTGCTCCGTGCGCTCCTCGTGGATCATCGCGAGGAGGTCGTCGAGCATCTGCAGGTAGCACTCGCGGGCCGCCGTCCGCCGCCCCAGCAGCGGCGCTTGGCCGTGTTCGCCGTACACCGCGAAGTCGACCAGCGACGGCTGCACCGGCATGCGCAGCGACAGCGTCAACGTGCTGGTCAGGTCGCCAGCGTGGCCGAACACGATCTGCCAGAGGCCGTCGCTGCTGCGGTGTGCGTAGTGCACCTGCTCGATCTCGCCGAGAGCCGCGTCGAGCAGGTCGATCGCGTGCGGGCCCGCGTCGATCAACGCGCCGCACTGCTCTTGGCGCCATTGCGACATCGCGTAATCACCCGCCAGCAGCCCTCCTGCCAGCCACCGCCCGGTGCCGCCCTGCCAGCTGTCGCGCTCCCGCAAGGCCGCCAGCCACTCCCGCACCTCCGGCGCGAACCGGCGGGTGAGCATCATCAGCGCGGCTACCCCTGCCTCGTCCACCGCTTCGACGATCTCGCGCGCACCGGCCGGATCGAGGGCCAACGGTTTCTCCAGCACCAGGTGCTTGCCTGCGCGGGCAGCTTCCGGCGCGAACTCGGCTTGCACCGCAGGTGGCACCGTGAATGCCACCGCGTCCACCGATTCCAGCAGTTCGTCGAAACCGTCGACGACCGCCGCGTCGTACGGTTCGGCGAAGGTCTTGGCCACATCCGGCCGTCGTGCCCACACGGCCGCCAACCGCGTTCCTGGATGTTCGTACAAACCCGGGCCGTGCACTCGGTGGGCCCAGGGACCGGCTCCTACCACGCCGACCCGCAGTGCTTCGTCCATGCTGCAATGGTGCCGTTGACTCATCGCCGTTGCGGCGATTGGGGTCGCCCGGCGCGGCGGGCGTGTCGGGCGGGCGCTGCGCTCTCCGTGCGAAATTGATTCTGCCAATGACATTCCAAGTGTCTTCCGGCATAGGGTGACCCGCATGGTGCAACTGCCCGAAGATCGTTCCCTGCCAACGGGATTCGTCCCCGAAACGCCGCCCGAGCAGCCGGCTGCGCCCAAGGACGCGGCGACCGTGATGTTGCTCCGCAACGGCGCGACGGGTCCAGAGGTGTTCCTGCAGCGCCGAGTGAAGGGCATGCCGTTCGCCGGCGGCATGACGGTCTTCCCCGGTGGCGGCGTCGACAATCGCGACGCTGACGCCTCGGTGGTCTGGAGCGGGCCCGATGCGGACTGGTGGGCCGAGCGGTTCGGCTGCTCACCGGACGTGGCTCGCGCGCTCGTGAGCGCGGCCGTGCGCGAGACGTTCGAGGAGGCCGGCGTGTTGCTGGCCGGGCCGGACCACACGACGGTCGTCGGCGACACGAGCCGCTACGCCGATGCGCGTGCTGCGTTGGTCTCCCGCGAGGTTTCGCTCGCGAAATTCCTCGCCGACGAGGGCCTGGTCGTGCGCGCCGACCTGCTGCGCCCCTGGGCGAACTGGGTGACCCCGGAAGGCGAGCCGCGGCGCTACGACACGCGGTTCTTCCTCGCCGCGATGCCCGAAGGGCAGCGGGCCGACGCGGTCACCACGGAGGCGACCGAGGCGTACTGGGCCACGCCGAATCAGGCATTGGAGGACTTCGAGCAGGGTCGCTGCCACCTGCTCCCGCCGACCCGTGTCACCCTCAGCGAGCTCGCCGAGTGCGGCAGCCTGCTGGCGGCATTCGCGGCCGAACGCACCCTGGACAAGATCCTGCCGAAGCTGGTGCGGCGCAACGGCCGGTGGCACGCGGTCCTGCCCGGCGAACCTGGATTCAAGGAGGCGAAGTGATGCAGCACCCCGCCTACGGGGCATTGCGCCAGGTCACGCCGTACGCATCGGTCTTGCTGGCGGACAACCCGTCGCCGATGACGCTGGAAGGCACGAACACGTGGGTGGTGCGCGAGCGGGACGCGGGCGACTGCGTGGTGATCGACCCCGGCCCGGCCGATGCCGAGCACCTTCGCCGCGTCGCCGAACAGGGCTCGGTCTCGCTGGTGCTGCTCACTCACCACCACGGAGACCACACCGACGGAGTCGAGCAGTTCGTCGAGCGCACCGGCGCTCCGGTGCGCGCGCTGGACCCGGCACTGTGCTGGGGAGCGGAAGCGATCCGGGACGGCGAGATCATCAAGGCTGGCGGCGTGGAGTTGCGCGCGGTCGCCACGGCGGGTCACACCGCCGACTCAGTGTGCTTCATCGCCGACCACGACGAACCCGCCGTGTTCACCGGCGACAGCATCCTCGGCTGCGGAACGGCGGTCGTGGCCTACCCCGACGGTCACCTGGGCTCCTACCTCAAGTCGCTGCGTCTACTGGCCGCGCTGCCGCCCGGCCTGCGGGTGCTCCCCGGCCACGGCCCGGAGCTTCCCGACGCCCAAGCGATCGCGATGGCCTACCTGCAGCACCGCGCACAGCGTCTCGACCAGGTCCGCGCGGCCGTCCGCGACCTCGGACCGGCGGTCACGCCGCGCCAGGTCGTGGAGGTCGTCTACGCGGACGTGGACCGCTCGGTCTGGCCCGCGGCGGAACTGACCGTCCAAGCCCAACTCGCCTACCTGCGAGAACAGGGCGAACTTCGGGACTGATGCCGAGATCGGTTTGCCCGCCGCCGCAGCCGATCAAGGCTGCAGCAGGCCAGCGACGGCAGCGGTGGTGAGGCTACCGCCGAGGAGTCAGATGGACAGCGAGCCACGGCAGTCAGCGCCAATGCCGTGCTGATGCTGACCAGCAGGAAGCTAGCCGCTGCTCGACGGCGGTCTGGAAAAGCCGTAGCAATCGGCGGCTGATCCGAGAATCGGCGGCTGATCGGTCCCGCGGTGCCCCGCTCAACGAGCCCTGCTGTTTTTCTGCCGTTTCCGAAGCTGATCACCCGCGACTTTCAGGCGCGGCACGCCTGCTGCGAATGTGTCGGGTGGCGTTGGGTGGGTGGAGCGAACGGCCTGTTCGCGTCGTCTATCGAGGTGAGCGGTCCGTTCGCCCCGCACGCACCACGCGCGCTCCGCGGCAGCCGCTCTGGCCGCCCGGGGCAGTCCGGCGCTGACCGGGTCAGATACCAGCCAGGGAGAGATCGGAGCGGGACGTCGAGATCAGGGTGCGGCGGCGCAGCCACAGGACCGCCGTGAGTACGACGCCGACCGCGCTCGCGGTCAGGAACGACGCCGCCGGGCCGCTGATTTCGACCAGCTGACCGCTGATCGACTGGCCGATGGCCGTGCCCAACGTCACCGAGGCGACCACCCAGCCGAACGCCTCGGTGGCGGTGCCCGCCGGTGTCGCTATCTCGATCGCCACCGAGTGCGCGGTGGACTGCGGAGTGATCAGGCTGCCCGCCACCAGCAGCGCCAGGCACAAGCCCCACAGCGTCGACGGCACAGCCAGCAGGGTGAGCAGCGCGGCGAAGCCGAACAGCAGTGCGGGCAGCCGCAAGTGCATCGGTCGCGGCCAGGGACGCAGCCCGTAGGCGACGCCGACGACCACCGAGCTCACCGACAGCAGGCTCAGCAGCAGGCCGCCGGCGGTGGGGTGGCCCGCCTCCACGGCCGCCGCGGGCACGCCGACCTCCATGAAGCCGATCAGCATGCCGAAACCCAGCGCGGCGAGCGCCACTGTCCGCATCCCCGGGCTCGCGATCGCCCCGAGGAGGCTGCTGCCGAGCCGCTCCGCCGGGTCCGGCCGGTGGCCGCGGGCGGCTCGGGTGGAGGCGAAGCCGACGCTGCCGATGACCATGCAGGCGGCACCGAGGACGACCCCGGCCCCCGGCCACGGCATCGAGACCATCAGGCCAGCCAGGCCCGGGCCGAGGATGAAGAAGGCCTCCATGCTGATGGCCTCGTATGAGTAGGCCGCTTCCCGCGCCGGGCCGGGCGGCAGCAGCCGCCCCCACAGCGCCCGCGAGGCCGGGCCCACCATCGGCTCGCTGATTCCGACCAGGAACGCCAGCGCGGTCATCAGCGCCACCGGGGCGTGCAGCTCGATGGCCACCAACTCGACGGTCACCAGTGCCGCGAACACGCCGGACATGAAGTACAGCGGCACGGTCGGTCCGACCCGGTCCATCACCCGGCCCTGCGCGACCGAGCCGCAGGCGACACCGATCAGCGCACCCGCGGACACCAGTCCGGCCGCCGCGAACGAGCCGGTCTCCTGCTGTACGTAGAGCATCAGCGCGAGGCCGACCATCGCGATCGGCAGGCGGCCGAGCAAGGAGGCGATGACGGGCCCGCGGGCGCCGGGAGCGGTCAGGGCGGTGCGGTAGTCGGTGAGGGACGTTGACTGGGGCACGTGAACAGTATTCCAATTTTGGTACGACAGTACCAACATTGGTCCGGGTAGCCCTCCCGCGGAGATTCGGGTAAAGCCCCTCACACGAGACAGAAAGGGACCTTTTACCCGGTTCGTCCGCTGACAGAACAGGGCACACTCAGGTAAGCGTGGCTACTACGCAATCCGGGTGAACCTCGCAACCGAGTTGCGGGCAGCCGCGTCCTGGAAGGTGAGAGGGGTTGCTGGCGGCACCGGCCGTCCAGCATCTTCAATGAAGAGGCTTTCCTCTGGTGCCAAGGATTCGGGGCCGACGCATCGGAGGATCGGGGAGCGTGGTTAGTCGTCGGGGGACGAACCACGCACAGTGAAGGGGCCGGAGCGCCGCGTCGGGGGCGGCGTCCGGCCCCTTCACACATGCTCTGGAGCCGGTTCGGATGCCAGCAGCTGCCGCCACCGCCGTCGCCGCCCCCGCTGAAACCGCCAGCACCGCCGTCGGAGCTGCCCCGGAATCCGCCGTCGCTCCCGCCGAATCCGCCGCTCGTTTCGCTGTAGCTGCCGATGTCGCCTTAGCAGGCCCCGCCGGAACTGCCGGAGAGCTGCGGCCGCGGCCACCCTTGGGTCGTACGGACGCGACGATCAAGATCGCGAACACCGCCACGATCGCGATTGCGAAAATTCCGCCCAGCGGTTGGTCCCCTCAGATCATCTGTTCGACGGTCGTCCGTAGGACGCCATCCGCTACTGGGGGTTCCAAGCCGAGCACGAACTGAAAGAGTCTCAGTCGCCACCGCCGCCGCCGGAATCGCCCGAGCCGCCCGAATCCCACCCGCTGCCGGAATCCCACCCGCCGTGGTGTCCGGCGCCGTGGTGTCCGCCGAACGAATTGCCTTGGTCCCAGCCCCAGCTCGTGTCGGCGCCGCTGGAGCCGCTGTCGCTCCGCCCGGAAACTTGTCGGCGTGCGGTGGCTCGCCGACGCGCGGCGGCGTGGTTGGCTCCCGCGCGTCGGCGAAGCCGCCGGGTGTGAGCGGCCCACCGGTCCCAGACGATGCCGATGCCGAGCAGGAGCAACATGCCCACCCCTACGTAACCAATCCAGTGCATGCCGCCCGCCTCTCGATCGACCGATCAAGGTTCTACACGCCGCAGGCGACCATCAGGTTGACTTTCGGGCATAAAAAACGCACGCCAGCTGAAGAGCCCGGGAAGCGGTCCCGGACCCGTCGGCCGACGCGCGTCAGTTCACGGCGTCGCTCCTGCATCAGTGCTCAGCGGGCGCGGCGGGCCAACCGCTCGGGGTCGAGGATGAGCACGCTCTTGCCCTCCAGCCGCAGCCAACCGCGGTGCGCGAAGTCCGCCAGCGCCTTGTTCACGGTCTCCCGCGAAGCACCGACGTACTGCGCGATCTCTTCCTGCGTCAGGTCGTGGGTGACCCGCAGCAGTCCTGCCTCCTGGCTGCCGAAGCGCTGCGCGAGCTGCAGCAACGCCTTGGCAACGCGGCCCGGCACGTCGGTGAAGATCAGGTCGGCCAGCATGCCGTTGGTCCGGCGCAGCCTGCGCGCGACCACGCGCAGCAGCTGCTCGGCGATCTCCGGGCGCGTGGCGATCCACTGCCGAAGGGCAGACCGGTCCATGCTCAGCGCGCGAACCTCGGTGACCGTGGTCGCCGTCGAGGTGCGCGGACCCGGATCGAAGATGGACAGCTCGCCGAACATGTCCGACGGGCCCATGATCGCCAGCAGGTTCTCGCGACCGTCGGGCGACTTGCGTCCGAGCTTGACCTTGCCGGACTGAATGATGTAGAGCCGGTCGCCCGGCTCGCCCTCGGCGAAGATCACGTGTCCTCGCGGGAACTCCACGGGTTCCAGCGACTGGGCCAGTGCCTCTGCCGCGGCCGGCTCAACGCCCTGGAAGATGCCGGCCCGGGCCAGTGTCTCGTCCACCTCGTCCCTCCATGTTGAGACGCGGCGGCTGTCCGTGGTGCCGGACCCGCGAGTGCGAATCTAGCGGTGTGCCGCCGATCACTACCAGTAATTCTAAGACTGGTCGCGGGAACGGCGAGTACGCAGTCTACCGGCGCGTCCCACCCTGCGGAGCTGGAACAACTCCAGCGCGCGTCCAATGCCTTGCCGGAACAGCGCCCGCACCTCGTCGGGGCGAGCGTTCTCCAGCAACTCTTCCACCTCGTTCTCCTGCACCGCGACGTGCCGCAGGCGGGCCTCCACACGCTCCATGAAGAGGGTGAAGAACATGATCACGAGCGGCACGACGATGACGAACCAGGCAGCCATCATGATTTGAATCCTCGCTCATGCCTTCGGGGCGGGTGCAACCGGGGTAGGCATCTCGGCGAGCGTGACTGTTCGGCCACCTTCCGTGACGACCTCTTCTCATGGTCAGGCTGGGTCCCCGGACCGTGTCGGGGCGCCGCCTAACCCGGATGCGCAACGCAGTCAGCGTTCGACATCCCCGGCGGCCCCGGGCTGCGCCGGTGCGGCGGGTTTCCGGGGCGATCGGATCCGTAGGCTGGTGGGGTGTCAGACCTGGCTCGGAACAAGCGCAAGAGTGCCGCGACCCGTTCGGGCGGTGAAACCCGGCTGGGGCTCACCCGACGGGCTCGCCGGATGCTGCGGTCGCTGACCGAGGCGTACCCGGACGCGCATTGCGAGCTGGATTTCGAGACTCCGCTGGAGCTCGCGGTCGCCACGATCCTGTCCGCCCAGTGCACCGACAAGCGCGTCAACGAGGTCACCCCGACCCTGTTCAAGAAGTACCCGACGGCCGCCGACTACGCCTCGGCGGACCGCACCGAGCTGGAGGAGATGATCCGTTCCACCGGGTTCTACCGGAACAAGGCGGCGTCGCTGCTGGGCTTGGGCGCGGCCCTGGTGGAGAAGTACGACGGCGAGGTGCCGGGGAAGCTGGAGCAGCTGGTCAAGCTGCCCGGCATCGGCCGAAAGACAGCCAACGTCATCCTCGGCAACGCCTTCGACGTCCCGGGCATCACCGTGGACACCCACTTCGGACGCCTGGTCCGGCGCTGGGGCTGGACCGAGGAGGAGGACCCGGTCAAGGTCGAGCACGCGATCGGCGAGCTCATCCCGCGCAAGGAGTGGACGATGCTCTCGCACCGGGTGATCTTCCACGGCCGCCGGGTCTGCCACGCCCGCAAGCCCGCCTGCGGGGCCTGCCTGCTGGCCAGGGACTGCCCGTCCTACGGGGCGGGCCCGATCGAACCCGCGCAGGCCGCGAAGCTGGTGCGCGGCCCGGAGGCGCCGCGGCTGCTGGCGCTTGCCGGGGTCGTCGACGAGGTCCCGGAGCGCACCATCGAGCAGGCTGCGGCCAAGGAGCCGGTCGCGTGAACCTGCGCGCCTACCGCAATGAGATCCGCTGGACCATCGTGGTGGTCGTGCTCGCGGTGCTGGGCGTGATCGCGCTCTGGCCGCGCGGCGCGGACCAGCAGCAACAGCAATCCGCCGCACCGGCCCCGGCACCGGCGGCCCGAGCCGTCGACCCGGCGCAGCGGACCGCGGCGGCGCTGCAACCCTGTCCGGCTGCTAGCGGCGCTCCAGGTGCACTGGCCGGGGTGATCGGCAGCTGCCTGGCCGACGGGCAGCCCGCTGACGTGGGTGCCGCCGTCGCCGGTGGCCCCACCCTGATCAACCTCTGGGCGACCTGGTGCGCGCCGTGCCGCACCGAGCTGCCCGCGCTGCAGGCATACGCGGGGCAGCCGGGCGCGATCCGGGTTCTGGGTGTTGAGGTCCAGAGCGATCCGACGGACGGTCTTGACCTCCTCACCCAGCTGGGCGTTCACTTCCCCAACGTGCATGACGGAGACAGCCGCGTCCGGGCCGCGCTGAAGGCGCCGAACGTGTTGCCGGTGAGCTACGTGGTGACCGCCTCCGGCGAGGTTCGCCGCATCGATCCACCGGTCGTTTTCAAATCACCGGACGACGTCCGGGCCGCCGTCGAGCGAACCCTTGGGAGCGACCGGTGAACCAGCGACGAACGGGCCCGCTGACCGACCCGGTGGAGCTGCCCGACTGGTTGCAGGGCCTGGTCAAGCGCTCCGCCGACCTGGACCCGGGGCACTTCGGCTGGCCGCGCGAGAGCCCGCCGGCCGACGCCCGCCCGGCCGCGGTGCTGGTGCTCTTCGGGGAGGGGCCGAACGGTCCGGACGTGCTGCTGCTGCGCCGCGCCGACGGCCTTAGCTCGCACCCCGGCCAGGTTGCTTTCCCCGGTGGCTCGCTCGACGATGTCGATCGAGGACCGGTCGACGCCGCGTTGCGGGAAGCCGTCGAGGAGGTGGGGTTGCGGCCGGAGGGCGTCCGCCCGGTGGCGACGCTGCCGGAACTGCACGTGGCGCACAGCGGATTCCGCGTGACCCCAGTGCTCGCGCACTGGGTCCAACCATCCCCGGTCGCGCCGGTGGACCCCGGTGAGACAGCGGCGGTGGCCCGGGTGCCTATCTCGTGGCTGACCGATCCGGAGAACCGGCTGCGGGTGGAGCTGGCCGGGCGGCATCCGAGCCCGGCGTTCCTGGTGCCCGGGATGCTGGTGTGGGGTTTCACCGGCGGACTGCTGTCCGGGTTGCTGGACCTGGCCGGCTGGTCGCGCCGCTGGGACCGCGCCGACGTGCGGGAACTCGACGAGGCCTGGCGGGCCGCCGAGGAGGCGGAGGACATCGGTTTCGGACGTTCTTGAGCGGTTTGAGAGCCTGGTCTCCGAACTCGGCTGATCGTCGCGGCGGTGCGAGTCGCGCGCGTCGGGCCGAAGCTGCGCCGCTTCGAGGACGAGTTCTGAGAACGTGGTGCAGGCCGATCGTCGCGGCGAGGATGAGGTGAGCGGGTGAACTGGGTCGACCTCCTAGTGGTGCTGCTGGCACTGCTCGCCGCGGTTTCGGGGGCTCGCAGCGGCCTGGTCACCGCCCTGTTCTCGTTCCTGGGTGTGTTCGTCGGCGCGGTCGTGGGCCTGAAGGTGGCGCCGCTGCTGCTGGACCGTTTGGACAGCCCGGTCGCCCGCCTCGCCTTCGGCGTCGGGATCGTCGTGCTGCTGGTTGCCGTCGGCGAGACCTTCGGCATGTGGGCGGGCCGGGAACTGCGGGACCGGATCACCTCGCCAAAGCTGACCGGTGTGGACAATGCGCTGGGCGCGGTCCTGCAGTTCGTCGCGGTCCTCGTGGTGGCGTGGCTGATCGCGTTGCCGTTCACGTCGGCGTCCGCGCTACCCGGCCTCGCTGCCGCCATAAGCCGGTCGAAGGTGCTGACCGCAGTCAACTCGGTGATGCCCGAATCGGCCAAGGCGCTACCGGATGACCTGCGCGAAATGCTCGGGGTGTCCGGATTCCCGCAGGCGCTGGAACCGTTCTCGCAGACCCCGGTCGCGGAGATTGCGCCGCCGGACGCGGCGCTGGCCAACAGCCCGGCGGTGCGCAACGCGCGGACCAGCGTGGTGAAGGTCCGCGGCCGTGCCACGTCCTGCGCGCGGGCGTTGGAGGGCACGGGGTTCGTGATCTCGCCACACCGGGTGATGACGAACGCGCACGTGGTCGCGGGCACGGACCGGGTGGCGATCGAGATCGGCCGCGGCGAGTTCGACGCGGAGGTCGTGCTCTACAAACCCGACGAGGACGTCGCGATACTGGCGGTGCCGGACCTGGACGCGAACGCGATGACCTTCGCGCCCGGTCCGGCCAGCCCGGGCGACGACGTGATCGCGCTGGGCTACCCGCTGGACGGGCCCTACACCGCGTCGGCGGGCCGCATCCGGGAGCGGATCAGGCTGCGCGGGCCGGACATCTACGACGCGAACACCGTGGTCCGCGACGTCTACACGGTGCGCGGCAAGGTGCAGAGCGGGAACTCCGGCGGGCCGCTGATCGACCCGAGCGGCAAGGTCGTGGGCGTGGTCTTCGGCGCTGCGGTGGACGACCCGGAGACGGGTTTCGCCCTCACCGCGGACCAGGTCGCCGACGAGGTGGCCGCCGCACCCCGGCTGTCCACCGGGGTCGCCACCGGCCCCTGCACCCACTGATCGTCCGGACTTGTCCGAAGCGGCGGTGCAGGTGGCGTCTGAGAACCCGCGGCGCTGGAAGCTGCGAGGGCGCGCTGAGCCCATCGGCGCTTCAAAGGCAAAGAACCCGTGAGTGCTTCTGGGGGCTATGGCAACCCAAAAGCACTCACTGGCCTTGAGCAGCGGAACAGATCGCCCTCGGTGCTGGGCGCGTCGCTCAGGACGCTGCCGGGGTTTCCTCGGTGTCGTGGCGGCGCCTGGCGATCTGCTTGGTGTCCTTGAGCGTTTCGATGGTGCGCTTCGGTGCCCGGATCTTGCGCACCCGCACGTAGCCGAGCAGCGCCAGCAGGCCCGCCACCAGCAACATCACCAGGAACACGATGCCGAAGGCCGCCCACCGCCACAGCCCGAGCTGGGCCAGCCCCTCGGCCAGCGTGAAGAACAGGAAGAACAGGCTGAAGCCGAGCACGGTCAGCGCTAGGACGAAGTAGACGCTGCCCTTGACGGCCTTTTTCATCTCGCCGGCGAGTTCGGTCTTGGCCAGCTCTACCTCGGACCTGACCAATGTGGACAGGTGAGTCGTGGCATCGCGGACCAAACTGCCGATGGACTGCCCGTCGGGAGCAGTGCCCTCTTCGGACAGCGGGATGGACGTGACCGCAGTCCACCCCGCACCGCCACGGCTACCGTTGGTGCTCTTCTGGGCGCTGTTCACGTGGCCCATCGTGCCACGGGCGATCAACGGGCGACCGGGCGACTCGCGGTGCGTTACCCGTGAGTGGCCCTCATCGGCAGGTGTTCCGCAGTTTCAATTGAACCTCGTGCCGGGACCTCGAGGTGCAGTTTCAGTTGAAACTGCGGTCTCTCGAGGTCAGGTCGCGGTTCAGGCGTCGTCGGTGCCGTTGCCGTTGTTGAGCTTGCGGCCGCGTCGCAGCAGGGCCATCGCGGCGAGCAGCGACGCGATGCCGGACGCGATCAGCACCGCGGCCTTTGCGCGTTCCGCCGCCGCACCGGCCAGCGACAGGTCGGTGATCAGCAGGCTGACCGTGAAGCCGACGCCGCCGAGCATCGCCAGCGCCGCCATGTCGCGCCACTGCACCGAGTCCGGTTTCGCGCCGATGCGCAGCTTCACCGCGAGGAAGGAGCTGCCGAAGATGCCGATCAGCTTTCCCACCACCAGCCCGATGATGACCGCGACGGCCACCCGGTCCGCGCCGATGGCGGCCAGCGCCTCGCCGTTCACCGGAACCCCGGCGGCGAAGAACGCGAATACCGGCACGATGAGCCCGGCCGACCAGGGCTGCAGTCGGTGTTCCAGGCGCATCGCCGGCGAGGCCGGCTCGTGCGGGTCGCGCTTCACGCGCGTGAGCAGCCCGAGCGCCACGCCGGCGATCGTCGCGTGGACGCCGCTGGTGTGTACCGCGATCCAGGTGGCCACGGCCAGCGGCACGTACAGCCACGGCGTGGTGATCCGCTTGCGCTGCAGGTACCAGTAGGCGACGCAGAGCACGACCGCAGCGAGCAGCGCGAGCACACTAAGCCCTTCGGTGAACAGCACCGCGATCACCACGATCGCACCCAGGTCGTCGACGACCGCGAGGCTCAGCAGGAAGACACGCGCGGCGGTGGGCATCCAGGAGCCGGTCAGGGAAAGCACGCCCAGCGCGAAGGCGATGTCGGTGGCGACCGGGATCGCCCAAGCGGCATGCGCGCCGGGCGTGCCATGTCCGATCGAGAAGGCGAGCACGGCGGGCACGATCATGCCGCCGATCGCGGCGATCACCGGCAGCAGCGCGCTCTTGATGTTGGACAGCTCGCCGACCACGAGTTCGCGCTTGAGCTCCAGCCCCGCGACGAAGAAGAAGATCGCGAGCAACCCGTCCTTTGCCCAGTCGCCGATGGACAGGTCGAGGTGCAGGGCCGCCGACCCGATCTCGAAGTCGCGGATCGCGTGGTAGAGCCCCGCCGCGGGGGAGTTCGCCAGCAGCAGCGCGACGGCGGTGGCCGCCAGCAAGACCATGCCGCCGACGGTTTCGGTCCGCAGGTAGGAGCCGAAGTCGAACGTTCGCACAGATCGCGGGGCCTTGGCGGGCCGCGGCTTGTTGCGGGCGGCTTTCGACACTGTCGGCTCCGATCGCGGGTAGCACGGGCTACAACGCCGACCAGTCTTCCCGGCACACCTGTCGAGATTTTAACATCCACGACCCGCCTGGTTGCCTTCACAAGCACAGCAGGAGCGATGTTCGTGCCGGTGAAGACGTATTTCTCGGATGGTTCGGCCGGAATGCTCACGGCCCGCCGACATGGAGAAAGCGCCGGGGATGCCCTCCGAAGAGGACGTCCCCGGCGCTTGGCCAGTGCGGTCAGTCGTCGCTGGACTTCTTCAGCCCCTTGGAGATCAGGTCCATGACCGAGGAGTCGGCGAGCGTCGTGACGTCGCCGACCTCGCGGTTCTCCGCGACGTCGCGCAGTAGTCGCCGCATGATCTTGCCGGAGCGGGTCTTGGGAAGCTCGGGCACGACCATGATCTGGCGGGGCTTGGCGATCGGGCCGATCTCGTGGGAGACGTGCTCGCGCAACTCCTTGAGCGCGGCCTCGCCGCTGGCGGTGTCGTCGATGCCGCCGCGCAGGATTACGAACGCCACGATGCCCTGGCCGGTGGTGGGGTCGGAGGCCCCGACCACGGCCGCCTCGGCGACGTTGGGGTGCGACACCAAGGCCGACTCGACCTCCGTGGTGGAGATGCGGTGCCCGGAGACGTTCATGACGTCGTCGACCCGGCCTAGAAGCCAGATGTCGCCGTCGGCGTCGTACTTGGCACCGTCGCCAGCGAAGTAGAAGCCGAGGTCGGTGAACTTCGACCAGTAGGTCTCCCGGTAGCGGTCGTCGTCGCCCCAGATGCCGCGCAGCATCGACGGCCACGGCTCGTCCAGCACCAGCAGCCCGCCGCCGCCGTTGCCGACCTCCGCCCCGGTCTCGTCGACGACCATCGCCGAGATCCCTGGCAGCGGCCGCTGCGCCGAGCCGGGCTTGGCGGCCGTGACCCCGGGAAGCGGGGAGATCATGATCGCCCCCGTCTCGGTCTGCCACCAGGTGTCCACCACCGGCGTGCGGTCGCCGCCGATGTTCTTGCGGTACCAGATCCAGGCCTCGGGATTGATCGGCTCGCCGACCGAGCCCAGCACGCGCAGGGAGGACAGGTCGTACTTCGCGGGGATCTCCGCGCCCCACTTCATGAATGTGCGGATCGTCGTCGGGGCGGTGTAGTAGATCGTCACCCCGTACTTCTGCACGACCTCCCAGTGCCGGCCTTCGTGCGGCGCGTTGGGGGTGCCCTCGTAGATGACCTGGGTCGCCCCGTTGGCCAGCGGCCCGTAGACGATGTAGGTGTGGCCGGTGACCCAGCCGATGTCCGCGGTGCACCAGTACACGTCCGACTCCGGCTTGAGGTCGAAGACATTCTGGTGCGTGTAGGCGGCCTGGGTGAGGTAGCCGCCGGAGGTGTGCAGGATGCCCTTGGGCCTACCGGTGGTGCCCGAGGTGTAGAGGATGAACAGCGGCTGCTCGGCGTCGAAGGCCTCCGGGGCGTGGGTCTCCGGCCGGCCCTCCAGGACGTCATCCCACCACTTGTCGCGCGCGTCGTCCCAGGCGACCTCGCCGCCGGTGCGCTTGACCACCACCACGTGCTTGACGCTCGGGGTCTCCGCGACGGCTTCGTCCACGTTGGCCTTCAGCGGCATCGCCTTGCCGCGCCGGTACTGGCCGTCCGAGGTGATGACCACTTTCGCCTCGGCGTCGTTGATGCGGGTGCGCAGCGCCTCCGAGGAGAATCCGCCGAAGACGACGCTGTGCATCGCGCCCAGCCGGGCGCACGCCAGCATCGAGAACACCGCTTCGGGCAGCATCGGCAGGTAGATCGCGACCCGGTCGCCGGCGCCGACGCCCAACGCAGCCAGGGCGTTGGCGGTGCGGGAGACCTCCCGCTGCAGCTCCGCGTACGTGATCGTGCGCGAATCCCCGGGCTCTCCTTCCCAGTGGATCGCGACACGGTCACCGCTGCCGGCCTCGACGTGCCGGTCCGCGCAGTTGTAGGCCACGTTCAGCTTTCCACCGACGAACCACTTCGCGAACGGGGCATTCGACCAGTCCAGGACCTGGTTCCACTTGGTGTCCCAGTGCAGCCGCTCGGCCTGCTTGGCCCAGAACGCCTCCCGGTCCGCCGAAGCTTCCTCGTACAGCGCCGACGTGGCGTTTGCCTGCGCCGCGAATTCCTGGGACGGCGGGAATGTCCTGCTTTCCGTGAGCAGATTGTCGAGCGTGTTGCTCTGCCCGTCGGGCTGGCTCATTGCCGAGAACCTCCCTGGCTATGGGATGCCTGTGCTAGAGGAACCGTAATGCGATCGGGCTCGGGGCAACAGAGGGTTCGTCCGAATGGTTCAGACCAATCACGCAATACGGTCCGAAATCGCCTTGCGCAGGGCGGCAGCGCGGCCACTGTGTCACATGTCGCAACCGGGGCCGGCAACGGGGGATGGCGTGCCGGGTAGCGTCGTTGGGCGTGAACGAGAAGCCATCGCTGGCACCGCTGCTGGAGTTGGACGGCGTCGCCGACGCCGTGACCGCCGCCCGCGCGGCGATCGACGAGGTGCACCGGCACCCGGCCAACCGGCGCGGCTGGCCCGCCACCGCCGCCGAGGCATCCGTCCGGGCAGCCCGCGCGTCGGCGGCCATCTCGGGTGGCGCGGCCGAGATCCCGGAATCCGGCGAGGTCACCGACCCGCTGCTCGCCGGTTCGCTGCGGATCGCCGAGGCGATGGGCACGCTGCTGCCCACCTGGCAGCGTGCGCCGCGGCAGGCGCTGGCCCGGATGCACGTGCTCGCGGCGGCCGACCTGATCGACGACCCGGACCAGCTCGGCCGTCCGCAGGCAGACCCGTTGATCTCCGAGCGGCTCGACCTGCTCGCCGAGATCATCACCGACCGCGAAGCACAGGGACCGGGCCCGGTGCTGGCAGCGGTCGTGCACGGCGAACTCCTCGCGCTGCAGTCGTTCGGCACCGCCGACGGGGTGGTCGCGCGGGCTGCGGCGCGGCTGAGCGTGATCGGCAGCGGCCTCGACCCGAAGGGCCTGGTGGTTCCCGAGGTCGCGTACTTCCGGCGGCAGGAGGAGTACGCCGAGCGGGCCCTCGGCTTCGCCACCGGCGAGATCGGCGAGGTCGCGGCCTGGATCGTGTACTGCTGCCAGGCGTTGGAGACAGGGGCGCGCGAGGCGAAGTCGATCGCCGACGCCGTCCAGGAGGGCTAAGCGGCCCGGGTACCTGGTTTTGTCGGGGCCCGTGGGTATTTCGGGTGTTATCGCCCCGAAAGCGCTGGCGGGCTTCGACCTGGCCTTGCAAGCGAGCGGGGCACGGGTGCCCCGGGCCCGGGAGGGAAGGGTTGGGCGTGGCGAAGAAGATTTTGATCGACTGCGATCCGGGCATCGACGACGCGTTGGCGCTGGCGTTCGCGCACGGCAGTCCCGAGCTGGACGTCGTCGGCGTGACCACCGTCGGCGGCAACGTCGAGTTGGAGCACACCACCGACAACGCCCTGCGGCTGCGCGACTTCTACGGCATGGACGTGCCGGTCGCGCGCGGTGCCGGTCAGCCGCTGGTGCGCGAGCCGAAGACCGCCGGGGACGTGCACGGCAAAACCGGTCTCGGCGGCGTGGTGCTGCCCGAGCCGAAGTCGAAGCTGGGCGACCAGCACGCCGTCGACTTCATCATCGACACCTTGGCCGCCGCGCCCGGCGAGATCAGCCTGACGGCGGTCGGGCCGCTCACCAACATCGCGCTCGCGCTGCGCAAGGAGCCGCGGATCGCAGAGTGGGCCGGGGAATTCGTCATCATGGGCGGCTCCTACACCCGTGGCAACACGAACCCGGCTGCCGAGTTCAACATCTTCGCCGACCCCGAGGCCGCGGTCGTCGCGTTCAACGCGCCCTGGCGGACGGTCATGATCGGGCTGGACCTTACCTATCAGGCCCGGGCGAACGCCGCGGTGCGCGCGCGGTTCGCCGACCTCGGTCGGCTGGAGTCGGAGCTGATCACGCCGTGTCTGGACTTCTACGGCAGCCACGTCAGCTACCGCGACGAAGGCCCGGCCATCCACGACGCCTGCGCGATCGCCTACGTGATCGACCCGGGACTGTTCCAGACGGTGTCGGCCCGTGTCGACGTCGAAACGCAGGGCCGCTTCACCTCCGGCATGACTGTCACGGACTTCGGGGCCCCGTCCGACGTCCACAACGCCGACGTCGCCACGACCCTCGACGCCGAAGCCTTCTGGACCCTGGTCGCCGACGCCTACCGCAACGTCGCCGCCAACCTCCCGGGCTGACCCGCGCTCACCGTAGGCAGCTCCGCGTTCAACCTCGGCGTCGGGCGAACCGCGGCGAGGATCGGCGGAGCGTTCGAGGGACTGCCGCTGCTGCTGCTCAGCACCACCGGGGCCGCACTGGTCGCCGCCGCACCAACCCGGCTGTCTTCCTCCGGGACGGGCACACCGGCTGATCGTGTTCGCTTCGAACGGCGGTTCGCCGGCTGCGCCCCCAAGATCGATGTATTCCAGCAGCGGTTGGCGCAGGTCTAGCAGCGGATCGACGACTTGACGCGGGCGCGTGATCAGCTGCGGGGCCAGTTCGGGGAGTTGTGAGGTTCGGCAGCCCTGGCGGCTTGGCGGACTTGATCGGCGGTGCCGGGGTCCTCAGCGGCGGGAATGGGGCTTCCGGTCAGCCCTCGACGGCTCGGAGCGCGTCGCGGACGTGGCCGTCGGAGACCGCCAGCGCCGCCGCCGCTCGCTCGATGTCGACGCCGGTGAGCAGGTGCACCAGCGCGGTCTTGAGGTCGCCGTCCGCTGCCGTGAGCGCTGCCGCGCACACCTCTTCGGAGGCTCCGGTCGCTTCCTGCAGGATGCTGATCGTGCGGCCGCGCAGCTTCGCGTTGGTGGCGAGCATGCTGACCATCAGGTTCGAGTAGGTCCGGCCCATCCGGATCATCACCGCGGTGGAGAAAGAGGTGAGCACCAGCTTCTGCGCGGTGCCCGCCTTCATCCGCGTCGACCCAGTGATCGGCTCCGGCCCGGTGTCCACCGCGATCAGCACGTCGGCGGGCACTTTCCCGACGTTCGGGTTCGACGTCACCAGCGCGGTCGGCGCCCCGAGCTGCTGCGCGGCCTCCAACGCGCCGAGCACGTACGGCGTCCGCCCGGACGCCGCGAGCCCCAGGACGAAGTCGAGTCCGCTCGCGCCCTCGCGGATTGCGGCGGCACCGGATTCGACATCGTCCTCGGCGTTCTCCACGGCGTGCCGGAAGGCCCCGGGGCCGCCGGCCTGGTGCGCGATGACCCAGTTCGGCGGCACGTTGAAGGTCGGGATCAGCTCGGCGGCGTCCAACACCGCGAGCCGCCCGGAGGTACCTGCGCCGACGTAGTGCACCCGGCCGCCCGCGCGCAGCGCCGCGACGGCCATGTCCACCGCGCGGGCCAGTTCGGGCAGCACCCGGCCGACCGCAACCGGCACCGTCCGGTCCTCGCCGTTGAGGACGTGCAGGACGTCCAGGGTCGGCAGCAGGTCGATATCCCTGGTTCTGGGGTTGTTCCACTCGGTGGGAGCGTCCACGCGGACCGCGCGGTCCCGGCTCATCACGCCTCCTGCGGCAGTTGCGGGAGCACCTGGTCGGGGGTGCGGGTCGCGCATCACGCCTCCTTCTGCCGCCGGCGGTCTGGCCGGCTGCCGAGGCGGTGGCCGCCCACCGCTTCGTAGGTGGCTTCCAGCGCCGCCTTCGCCTGATCCAGGTGGCGCTGCGCGACGCCGATGAACAGGCAGTCGATCACGGTCAGCTGCCCGATGCGGCTGGCCATGGCGCCCGAGCGGTAGGTGGTCTCGCGCACCGCAGTGGTCAGCACGTGGTCGGCGACCTCGGTGATGGGCGAGCGGGCGAAGTTGGTCAGGGCGGCGGTGGTTGCTCCGCGCCGCCGAGCCTCGCGGAGTGCCTCGACGGTTTCGGCGGTGGCGCCGGTGTGCGAGATGCCGATGGCGACATCACCTTCCCGCAGCACTGCCGCCGAAGTCAGCGCGTTGTGCGTGTCGGCCCAGGCGAAGCAGGTCAGGCCGATGCGGTGCAGCTTCTGCTGCAGGTCTAGCGCGACGAAGGCGCTGGCGCCGACGCCGTAGACGTCGATGCGGCGGGCCGTGGCGACGTCGTCGACTAGTCGCCCCAGGATCGCGACGTCCAGCTGATCCGCGGTCTCCTCGACCGCCTTGGCATCCGCGTAACCAACCTTCTCGATGATCTGCCCGAGGTCGTCTTCCGGGGCGATGTCGCTGCCCAGCTCGCGGTCCCGGGTCGAGGTGCGCGCCGTGTCAGCGGCGAGCGCGATGCGCAGGTCCGGGTAGCCGCCGACGCCGATCGCCTTGCAGAACCGGGTGACGGTGGTTTCGCTGGTGCCTGCGGCCTCGGCGACCTCGGTGATGCTGCGCCGGGCGATCGAAGCCGGGTCGGCGAGCACGATGTTGGCCACGCGCTGTTCGGCTCGGGCGAGGCCGGGCAGCAGGGAGCGAATCTTCACGAGCGGGCTTGACTCGCCCGATTCGCGGAACGTGTCGTCAGTGGCCATGTGGGAAACTTACTAACCGCTGCTTGCGCAGGTCAATGGGCGTCTTCTGGGTTTCCACTCGGCGGACGCGGCAAACTCATACCCAGGTTGCATCCGAACCCAACTACTCCGAAAGGGGTAATTGCAGGTCCGCGCGGTGACGATAAAATTCACGCCCGGTGTCATACCCCGAAACACCTGCGGTCCTTGATCGAAAAAATTTCTGCCAACACTGCCGTCCGCACGCGCGTTCGGGAGGAAGCGGCGGAGGGTCGTCGAGGCAACGCGCAGCGATCCGCAGAAGAACCAGGCGGTGTGGGAGACAGCGGGGACTACACCCTCCGGTCCACCCGCGCAGCTGTCGTCGATGCAAGCCCGGAGTTGTCGCGACGACGGCGCTGGGCGGCACCGCCCACCTCGCCGACTTCTCCATCGGCGCGGGCATCGGGCTGAGCTACGGCACGCTGAACGCGCTGGTCGCGTTTGTGGTCCGAACCGCGATCCTCTTTGCTGGGCGTCGATGCGTTCTTGGCGTCGGCGATCATCTCGAGCGCGGTGTACTTCGGCGCGTTCGCCGCTGTGATCCAGCCGTTCTCGCCGATCGCGGCGGTGGTGATCGCGGCAGTGCTGGCGTTGCTGATGGCGGTCCTCACGCGGGCCGCCTACTACCTGCGGCGCACCGACGACGGCATGGCGGAGCCGCGCTTCGACGCCGACGGCACCCCGGTCGACACCGCCTACACCTGCGACGTCTGCCACCAGACCTTCGAGCGCCCGGACGGCCTGGCGTACGCGGTGCCCGACACGATCGTCTCCCCCCTGCGTCACCACCGACCACACCGGCGCCCTCCCCGCGACGTGACCGAGGTGAAGGGCACCTCCTGCCGAGTGGCTTGGCCGAACAGCCGCGTGGCTTGGCAGGACGTGCCCTTCGCGCATCGCCGGATTGCGGCGGTCACTGCTTCGTCGAGTGCTCCGGTTCGACGTAGACCACCACGCGCTGCTCGCCGGGCTGCGACCACGGGTACTCGTTCTCGTCGAGGTACTTCTTCGCCATCTTGTTGATGAACGTGTTGCCCGGGTCGTCCTCGATCTTGGCTACCTTGCCGCGCACCTCCACGTACCGGTAGGGCTCGTCCGGGTCGTGCACGGAGACGGAGATGCGCGGTTCCCGCTTGAGGTTCCGGTACTTCTGCCTCGCCTTGGTCTGGCTGAACTTCAGGTACTGGCCGTCCCAATCGATCCACACCGGGTTCGACTGGGGTTCGCCGTGCGGCCCGATGGTGGCCACGTGGCCGAAGGCGCGCTTGTTCAGGATGTCTTCGCGGTCCTGTGGAATCGCCGACACTTCGACTCCCTCCAACGGTTGCGGTTGCGGTCCGACATTGCCCGCCCGCGACCCGCCACGCGACTCGAACGGTTCCCGAACGGGGCAGCCGGTCGGGATCAGCGGTCGGCGAGGGCCCGCTGGAGCAGGCCGTGCAGGGCTCGCTGTTCCGCTTGGGTGAGTCCGGCCAGCGGGGTGTTCACCGAGAAGCGTTCGATGATCTGCGCGCGCTGCCGCTCGCCTTCGGCGGTCAGGGCGAGTTGTTTGGCGCGGCGGTCGCGCGGGTGCGGCTGCCGGGTGACCAGGCCGTTGTTCTCCAGCCGGTCCACCACGAAGGTCACGTTCGAGGTCGCGCAGTGCATCCGGTCGGCGAGTTCGCGCATGGTCAGCGGTTCGCTCAGCTCGCGCAGCGCGATCGCCTGGGGCGCGGTGAGGTTGGTGCCTGCTACGCAGCCGCGCACGTGTTCGTCGATGCTGTGCGCGAGCTCGCTGATCAGGCCGCAGAGTTCGCGCGCTGCCATCGGCTCGTCCATGTGGCGAGTCTAGCAAGCTTGAACTGTTGCAATCTTAATAGTTTTTTGCGAAATTATTTGCCATATGCACAGCGCTGGAACTTGGTAGTCGGAATCTGCTCGATCGTCCTCGGTGACCTGCGAGTCAGCTACGTGGCGGGAACGCTCAATGGAAATCAGACCTTAGATTTCCAATTGAAATTGCGGACTTCCGCGTCAGCGGTCGGTGGAGACCCAGCCGTCGGGGTGGAGGCGGTTGGCTTCGAGCTCGCCGTCCAACAAGGTCGCGTCGCGGTCGGCCACGAGGATGCCGTCCACGTTCACACCCCGGCCGGAGTACTTGCCGTCGGGGGCGTAGCGCCACCGCAGGCGCACCTGCTGGCCGGCGTCCGCGTCGACCGTGCCGCGCACCTTCCACCAGCTTCGGTGTCCCGCCCCGGCCAACGAGCTCTGCGGCCCGTCGGGAGCCCCGGGGCCGGACGCGCGGACGGGCACCGGCTGCCACCCACCACCGTCCACACTGGCCTCCACGAGCAGTGGGTCCATCCCGTCGCTGTCCTGCTGGGTGTCCACGAACGCGAAGAACGACACCTGCGTCGGGCCGCTGACCGGTCCCAGCGCGTCGGTCGTCAACGTCCCACCGCGCTCGGAGAACCACGATTCCGAACCCAGCGCCGGATCCACGGCGAGCGACCGCGCCATGCCCTGCGCCAGCGCCTGCCGGGCGGGGTTGTTCGACCCCCAGTCCCGCGACGGGTGCACCCGGTTGGTGAGCAGTACCGCCACCGAGCGGGACGCCGGGTCGATCACCAGCGACGTGCCGGTGAAGCCGGTGTGGCCCGCGGTGCGCGGCCCGCTGAGCCCGGCCATGTACCAGCGCTGGTCGAGCTCGAAGCCCAAACCGTGGGCGTTGCCGGGGAAAGCGCTGTTGAAGTTGGTCAGCATCTTCTTGACGGTGTCCTTGGACAGGATGCGGTTGCCGCGGTAGGTGCCGCCGTTGAGCAGCGCCTGCCCCAGCGTCGCGAGGTCGTCGGCGGTGGAGAACACCCCGGCGTGGCCGGAGACCCCGCCCAGCGACCACGCGTTCTCGTCGTGGACCTGGCCGCGCACCATGCCGCGCGGCGGCTCGGCCTGGTACTCCGTCGCCGCGATGCGGTGCAGCTCCGAGGCTGGCGGGTTGTAGCCGGTGTCGGCCATGCCCAGCGGCCCGGTGATCCGGTCCGCCACCACCTGGTCCAGCGGCGCGCCCGCGACGCGCGCGACCAGCACGCCGAGGGTGATCATGTTCGGGTCGGAGTAGGCGTAGTGGGTCCCGGGCGGGAACTCCGGCGTCAGCTGCATGATCGACGGAATCCGTTCGTCCGCAGGCAGTTTCCAGAGCTGCACCTCGGCCTGCAGACCGGAGGTGTGGGTGAGCAGCTGCCGGACGGTGATCGACTGCTTGCCGTTGACGCCGAACTCCGGCAGGTAATCGGCGACCGGCGAGTCCAGGTCCACCTCGCCGTCGTCGATCAGCTGCAGCACCGCGATCGAGGTGAACAGCTTGCTGATCGAGGCGACATCGAAGATCGTGTCGGGCCGCATCGGTTCGCGCTGGTCGGCGGGCAGTTCGGTGCCCTTGCCGTCGGAGTAGCGCAGCTCGTCGCCCGCCGCTTCGCGGCGCACCACGATGCCCTCGTGCGCCAGCATACTGACCGCGCCCGCGTACATCGGGTGTTCGAGATCGGGCGTCTTGTCCGTCCAAACCGCGATCTGCCGCAGCGCCGCATCGATGGGCCCGGGATCGAGCCCGGCCTCTTCGGCGGTGCCGTCCCGCAACACGGTGCCGGCGGGGGCGAAGTCCTCCTGTGGGCGGTCGAAGTGGCCGCCTACACGGCCGGGCGCCGCCGTGGCCGACCCCGCTAGTGCGGTGACCGAAAGCAGCGCCACCGCCGCCAGAATGGTCTTGCCCATCGAATCCCCCTCAGCGGTACAGCAGGTACGGCTCGCGTTGTCGTTGGAAGTCCGCCACGTCGCGCTGCCAGACGCCGACGATCTCGTGCGCGTCGGCCCCCGCATCGACCATCGTGCGCAATCGGTCCGAACCGGACAACTTGTCGATCATGTTGTCCGGCCGCCAGCCGAAGACCTGCGGGTACAGCCGGCGAGCGGTGACGATCATCGTGACCGCGGCGCCGATTGCGTCGATCTCGCCGTTGCGGTACACCTGCACGCCCCCGCAGGTCTCGTTGGCGTGCTTGGAGAATGTCGGCACGAAGTAGGTTTCGCGGAACCGGAGTCCCGGCAGCCCGGTGGCGTTGAGCTCCTCCGCCCACCGCCAGTCGATGCCGGGTGCCCCGATAATCTCGAACGGCCTCGTGGTTCCCCGGCCTTCGGACAGCAGGGTGCCCTCGAACAGCCCCGTCCCGGGGTACACCGCCGCGGTGTCCGGGGTCGGCATGTTCGGGCTGGGCGGCACCCACGGCAGCCCGGCGTCCGCACCGCGCCCACGCCAGCCCTCGACGCGGATCACGTCCAGCCGGTCCAACGGGCTCGGCAGGTACTCGCGGTCGAAAAGCTGCGCCAGTTCGCCGACGGTCATGCCGTGCTGCTGCACGATCGGCAGCAGCCCGACGCCGGAGGCGAACCGCGGGTCCAGCCGCGGCCCGGCCACCCGGGCGCCGATCGGATTCGGCCGGTCCAGCACCAGGAACTTCGCGCCGACCTGGTGCGCGGCCTGCATCGCGGTGTACATCGTCCAGATGTAGGTGTAGAAGCGGACGCCCACGTCGGCGATGTCGAACACCACCTGCTCGACGCCCGCCTTGCGAAACATCTCGGCCAGCTTCGCGGCGTCGGCCCCGTACGCGTCGTACACCGGCAGGTCGGTGCGCGGGTCGCGGTAGTCGCCTTCCGAGCCGCCTGCCTGGGACGTGCCACGGAACCCGTGCTCCGGCCCGAAGACCGCGGCGAGGTCCACCTCGCCGCTGGCGTGCATGGCGTCCACGACGTGCTCCAACGACGCCAGCACGCCGGTCGGGTTGGTCACCACCCCGATTCGGCGGCCGGTGACGTCCTGCCAGTCCCGCGCGGCGAGGACGTCCGCGCCGGTCTTGACACCGGGGCCGCGTTCGGTGGCCGGCGGGGCGGCGCACGCGGAGCTCGCCGCGAGGCCGACCGCGGGCACCGACAGCGCCGCCGCGGTCAGCAAGCCCCGTCGATTCACGCCACCCATGCGCGTCCTTTCCGTGTCCACCATTCTCCGTTTCAGGTTCTCGGGCTGGCGATTTCGCGCGAAATCGCCCATTTACCAGCTCAGTCCGTGGCCGAATGGGTACTTGTCGACGCCAGGCTGGTTCGGGTCGGGCACCGGGACCGGCAGCTTGCCGACCGGGACGTTCTCGCCGAAGAGCACCCTCGCCAGCGATTCCATCGCCACCTCCTTGTCCGAGTAGGTGGCGATCCAGGCGGGCAGCTCGACGTGCGCCGCGTCGTACGGGTCGCGCACGGCGACCGCGACGACCGGCTTCCCGGTCTGCTGCAGGGCGCGGGCCAGGTCGAGTTGGGCCTTGTTGTCCGGGTTCCAAGCGGCGTTGGTCAGCACCACCGCGATGTCGTTGCGCTTGGCCTCTTCGACGGCCTGGTTGATCTGCTGCGGGGTCGGCTTCAAGCCCGTCGCCAATGCCGCCGTCTGCGGGCCGCGCGCCTTGATCCGCTCCGCCAGTGCCGCGGTCGCCTTGTCCCCGGCGCCGGTCACGAACATCGTCGCCGGCGGCTTCAGCGGCAGCATCCCGTCGTTGCGCAGCACCGTCGTGGTGCGGTCGGTGATGGTTTGCGCCTCGAAGACGTGCTCCCGGGTTCCGACGATCTTGTCTACTTTGGACACGTCGACGAATGGGTTGTCCAGCACGCCGCGGGTGGACTTCAGCGCCAGGATGCGCTTCACACTCTCATCGATGCGCTGCTCGGTGAGCTGGCCGGTGCGCACCGCGTTGACCACGCCGTCGATGGCGACCTGCACGTTGAACGGCATCAACATCACGTCGGCGCCGGCCTTGAGCGCCAGCACCGGGATCTCGGCGTCGGGGTGCTTCTGCCGCACGCCGTCCATCTTCAGCGAGTCGGTGACGATCACGCCCTGGTAGCCGAGCTCGTTGCGCAGCATCCCGGTGAGCACGTTCGGCGCGAGCGTCGACGGCTCACCGGAGTCGTCGAGCTTGGGCACCACGATGTGCGCGCTCATCACCACGTCGGTCCCGGCGCCAATCGCTTCCCTGAACGGCGGCGCGTCCAGCTGCTCCCACTGCTGCCGGTCATGCTCGATTACCGGCAGCGAGATGTGGCTGTCCTGGTTGGTGTCACCGTGCCCGGGGAAGTGCTTGACCGAGGCCGACACCGTTTCGCCCGGTTCGGCCGAGTCCTCGTAGCCGCGGACCTGCGCGGCGGTGAGCTGCGCGGCGAGCGCTGGATCGGAGGAGAACGACCGCACCCCGATCACCGGGTTCGCCGGGTTGACGTTGACGTCGCCGCTCGGCGCGAAGTTCTGGTTCAGCCCCATCGCACGCAGTTCCTGCCCGGTGATCGCGGCCGAGCGGCTTGCGTCGTCGGGGTTGCGGCCGGCGCCGAGCGCCATGTTGCCCGGGAACTGGGTGGCCGGCTCCAGGATGCGGGTGATCTGCCCCTGTTCCTGGTCGGTGGAGATCAGCAGCGGTACCTTCGCACCAGAGGTGAGTGCGGCATCCTGCAGGCCGTTGGACAGCTCGGCGATCTGCTTGGGATCGTAGAGGCTGTCGGTCCAGGTGAAGTGGATGATGCCGCCGAGGTGGTACTTCTGCACCACTTGCGCCGGGGTGTCGACGCCGAACTCCTCCTGGTTCTTCGGGTGCGGGGTGTCCGCGGTGCGGCCGTAGGCGTAGGTGATGAACAGCTGCCCGACCTTTTCCTCCAGCGTCATCTGCTTGAGCAGCTCGTCAGGTGACAGCCGTTGCGCCGGAGCGACTGCGCCGCCGGTCGCGGAAAGTGCTGCGGCGCCGATGGCGATGGCGCTCAGCGCGACAACGGCGCGGCGCGCTCGGGTCTTCACGTTGGCCTCCCTGCGGGCGGGGATTTCGCCGGGCGGAAAGTGTTCACCATGAAATCGGTCGATTTCGAAAGTTACCCACGTGGCTCGCGTCGGTCAACGCTGTGCATCGGCGTGGGCCCAGGCACTCCCGCAAAGAGGGTTTGGTCGGCGTGATCCTGCCTGCGGCATCGGACCGATCTGGTGAATTCCGGCGCACGCGAGCCGTGCGGGGGAATGGCCCGCGCGAACGGCGGCGGAGCAAACGGCGGCGGCCCGTCGATCAGATCGAC
>NZ_JBSFLZ010000047.1:0-44197 GCF_053599315.1 Saccharopolyspora sp. NPDC000995 | reverse complement strand
TCCTGCGGCCAGACACCACAAGACTGCCGCAAGATCATCATCCCGGGCCTGCCCAACACACCCTCACTCAACCCGAGAATTAACCACCAGGGTCAGAAAAGGCACCTACAACACGGGTTCCCTGATCGGGTTCCTCACCGCGCTGCACGAGCACTTCGACAGCCAGCCGGTGACCCTGATCTGGGACGGACTGCCCTAGGTCGTTCGCTCAAAGCACCGAAAGGCCATGTCAGCCAGAAGCCCTCGACAGAGCCCGCCCAGGTCCGGGCATTGGCCAACGAGTCGGACCGCTTCCTCGACGCGACTGCGCATGAGGTTCTCGACGACGTCGACGGCGCCGGTGGCCGCCAACAGGACCTGCCAGCTTTCGATGTCATCCTCGTCGGATGCGTCCGCTTGCGACAGGCGGTCCATCTCGCCGCGTGCTGTCGGCGTGGCGAGCTCGTAGGCGAGGGCGACGACGCTGGTGGCCTTGTGCGTCCGCAGATCGTGCGCGCTGGGCTTCCCGGTCGCGGACGCCTCTCCGAAGGTGCCGAGGAGGTCGTCGCGGAGTTGGAAGGCCTGCCCCACCAAGTCGCCGTACCCGCCCAGAACCTCCAGCAGCGGCGGTGAGCAACCGGCGAGCGCAGCACCGAGTTCAAGTGGCCGACGTACCGAGTAGTTTCCTGACTTCCGGGACATCACGTCGAGCACGTGGCGGAAGCAAGGTTTCCGTCGAGCGTCATTGAGGAGATCGACGAACTGGCCCACGGCGAGTTCGCTGCGCATCGCGTCGTAGTACGGCCAGCCACGCGCCAGCGCCGCGGCGCTCATCCCGCTCTCGCGCAGCATTTGCTCCGACCACACCAGGAACAGGTTGCCGAGCAGCGTGGCAGCAGACCTACCGAACCGGCTCGACGATCCCGGCACGCCCCGGCTTCGGTGCCACTGTTCGAGCTGGACGTGCGCGGCAGGGCGCCCGCGCCGCAGGGCGGAATCGTCCATGACGTCGTCTTGCAGCAGTGCGGCGGCGTGCAGGAGCTCAGCGCTACCCGCAGCGCGGAACGCGTGTTCGCCCGCTTTCGCTCCGCATCGCCACCCGAGGTAGGTCAACGTGGACCGCAGGTATTTCCCGCTCGCGGCGTACTCTCCGAGGAGATCGCGGAGGAGGTCGTCACCTTCCACACCGCGCACGTGGTATGCCCACTGCTCGTGGACGAAGTCGCGCACGAGTTCCCGGGTCCGAGCACGTACGTTGGTCGACCAGCTCTCCAGGTCCGAGCGTTCACCGTCGCCGAGCGGAGAAGAACCGGGAGAGGCTCCGCGATCAGTGCGACCGCGCTCGCCCTCGCCGACAGCCGGTCCTTTCGGCCGAAGGTGGTGCATCCGGCCCCCTCATGTCGGTGCTGCAGCGCGGTTCGCGGCAAGTGATCGCGCCGTGTCGACCGTTGGTCGGCGGCCTCCCACCCCCATCAAGACGTCCTGGCAGAAGGCCGGACGGACGGCCTGCACTGGCCGGGACGTCTCGGCGGAAGGGTCTCCCGTCGGCGCTGATCCCGCCACTCCAGTGCGGGTGGGGATTGCGCAGTGCTCCAGGACGGAGCCAGCCGTGATGTCGGCTCGCTACGCTTGGCGCGGACGACGGGCAGCTCGTCTCCAGCACCCGATTCGCCTCGTCGCGTTCCTCCGACGCGCCGGTTGCGCTCCGCCACGCTGTGGCCCCGTGGCCTGCTCATCGACACGACCGCCGCGCGTGACCCGGTGTGCGGACGTCCAGTCGACCGACCGTGGGAAGCCGCGGGGATCTCGCCCGGTGTGCGGGCGGATGCAAATCCTGTCGCGGTGCTTCAGGGTGGGTGAAGGACGCACGCAACCGGGGTAAGGGGGGCCGGGAATGCGGGTGGTGGGGGGCCCTACGGATCGAATCGTGGTGGTGGGCGCCGGGCTGGCCGGGCTGGCTTCCGCGCTGCACCTGGCAGGTCGCGGGCGCGAGGTCACCGTTGTCGAGCGGAACGCGACTCCCGGCGGTCGCGCGGGGCGGCTCGACCTCGGTGGGTATCGGCTCGACACCGGCCCGACCGTGCTCACCATGCCCGATGTCGTCGCCGACACCCTGGCGGCGGTCGGGGAGGCACTCGCCGACCGGCTGGACCTTCACCCGGTTCATCCTGCCTACCGGGCGCAGTTCGCCGACGGCAGCCGTCTCGACGTGCACAGCGACCCTGAGGCGATGACTGGTGCGGTGCGCGAGTTCGCCGGTCCAGCGGATGCCGAGGGGTATCGCCGCCTGAGGTCGTGGTTGACGGAGCTGTACCGGCTCGAATTCGATCGGTTCGTCGCCGCCAACACCGACTCCCCGTTCTCGCTGCTGACGCCATCGCTGGCCCGGCTGGCCGCGATGGGCGCGTTTGGCCGCCTCGAGCAGGCGATCGGCCGGTTCCTCCGTGACGAGCGGCTGCGGCGGGTGTTCTCGTTCCAGTCGCTGTACGTCGGTCTGTCCCCGCAGCATGCGCTTGCCGCGTATGCGGTGATCTCCTACATGGACACGGTCGCGGGCGTGTCGTTCCCGCGGGGCGGTATGCGGGCGTTGCCGGACGCGCTCGCCGCCGCCGCCTGCGCCGCCGGAGTCCGCTTCCACTACCGGAGCACCGTCGTTGCCCTGGAGAAGTCCGGCAGCCGCGTGCGCGCGGTGCGCACCGCCGACGGGCGGCGCTTTCCCGCGGACGCGGTCGTGCTGACCACCGAACTGCCGCTGGCGTACCGGCTCCTCGGACGTACCCCGCGTCGACCGTTGCGACTGCGAGCCGCCCCGTCCGCAGTCGTGCTGCACGTCGGAGCTCGGCAGCAGTGGCCGGACACCGCGCATCACACGATCCTCTTCGGCGCGAAGTGGCGTGCCACCCTTCGCGAGCTGATCCGGGACGGGAGCCTCATGAGCGACCCCTCACTGCTGGTGACTCGGCCGACCGCCACCGATCCCGCCCTCGCACCCGACAACCGCGACCTGCTTTACATCCTCGCCCCGGCGCCGAACTCGGAGCGCGGGCGCATCGACTGGGATCGGGTGACTAGCCCGTACGTCGAGGAACTGCTCGCGCACGTGAGCACGCGCTTGCTACCCGGAGTGGACGCGGCCGTCGAGGTAAGTCATGTCGTTACCCCCGCCGACTGGGAGCGCGCCGGAATGGTCGGCGGGACGCCGTTCGCCCTCGCGCACACCGCGGCGCAGACCGGTCCCTTCCGGCCGCGGAACCTTCCGCGAGGGGTAGAGAACGCGGTGCTGGCGGGTGGCAGCACGGTGCCGGGTGTCGGCGTACCGACCACGCTGATCTCCGGCCGGCTGGCGGCGGATCGGATCACGGGTACCACGCGCCCCGCTCGGACCGTCCTCGGACCGGCAGCGGCGCGATGACCGGCTGCCTGGACGCTGCCGGGATCATCGACCCGCGACTGCGGGCGGCGTACCTTCTCTGCCGCCGGATCAACGCCCAGCACGGCAAGACCTACTACCTCGCCACCCGGCTGCTCGCACCCGCCCAGCGCCCGGCGGTGCACGCGCTCTACGGCTTCGCCCGCTGGGCCGACGACATCGTCGACGCCGCCCCGGCCGACGCGCGCCCCGAGGACTTGGCCGCGCGTCTCGACGCCGTGTCGTGGGAGCTGTTCGCCGGGCTGGACAGCGGGCGCAGCGACGACCCGGTCCTCGCCGCGGTCGTGGACGCCGCGCGGCGCCACGGCATCCGCCGGAGCCTGTTCGCGGACTTCATGCGGTCGATGCGCATGGATCTCACAGTTTCCGACTACCCCGACCGGCGGGCTCTCGACGTCTACGTCCGCGGCTCGGCGGAAGCGATCGGCCTGCAGATGCTGCCGGTGCTGGGCACCGTGTGCGACGAGGAGGACGCCGCTGCCCACGCGGCCGCTCTGGGCAAGGCTTTCCAGCTCACCAACTTCCTGCGCGACGTCGCCGAGGACCTCGACCGCGGACGCGTCTATCTGCCTGCCGACGAGCTCGCCGCGTTCGGCGTGGACCGCGACCTGCTGGCCTGGTGCCGGCAGCACCGGCGCACCGATCCGCGGGTCCGGGCCGCCCTAGCGGACCAGCACGCGGCAACCAGGACAATCTACCGCTTTGCCAGCAACGGGATAGCGCTGCTGCACCCGATTTCCCGGCCCTGCATCGGCACCGCTGTGGTGTTGTACTCGGAAATACTGGACAGGATCGAGGAAGCCGATTTCGCAGTGTTCGCGCAGCGGGCCAGGGTGGGCCGCCTCCGCCGCGCGCGGCTCGCGACCGCCGGCCTGGTGCGGGCGCTGCGGGTGCGCAGGCGGGTGCGTGGTGGTGACCACCTCACCGCCGCGACGCGGAGGTGGGCGTGATGGAGCGGTTCGAGTACCTGCTCGTCCTCGCCGGTTGCCTGGCCGTCACCGCTCCGCTGGAGCTCTTCGGCGCGCGTGTCTACCGTCGGCCCGCCCGGCTGGCGCGGGCGGTGCTGCCGGTCGCCCTGGTGTTCCTGGTCTGGGACGCCATCGCCATCGCGGCGCAGGTCTGGAGCTACAACCCGAAGCACGTGACCGGTGTTCGGCTGCCGTTCGCGATCCCGTTGGAGGAGTTGTTGTTCTTCCTGGTGATCCCGTTGTGCGGGCTGCTGACCTACGGCTGCGTGCAGGCCATGCTCCGCCGTCGACGCCCGACGAAGGAGGTGGGTTCATGACTAGCTTGGGCTACACGGTCCCGGCCGTGCTCGCGGCCGTCGCGGTGTGCTGGTGGGAGCTCGCAGTCCTGCGCACTGGTTTGTTTGGCAAATCCGCTTACTGGATCTCGATGGCGATCGTGATGGGTTTCCAGGCCCCGGTGGACGGCTGGCTGACCAAGCTCTCGGCACCCATCGTGCTGTACGCACCCGAGCACATCAGCGGGCTCCGGTTGCCCTGGGACATACCGGTGGAGGACTTCCTGTTCGGATTCGCCCTCGTCACCGCCGCCTTGCTGCTGTGGGAACGGCAAGCCCGACGAGCCGGGGAGTCGGTATGAGAGTCGGGCGTACCGGGCTGGCTCGAAGTGCCGTGCCGGAGGCCTTCGACACGGGTGCTGCCGCCTACGACCGGCTCGTCGGCGCCAACCCGGGCTACCACGCCCATCTGCGGCTGTCGGCGCGGAGAATGCGCATCCCGGACGGCGGTCGGGGCCTGCGGCTGCTGGACGTCGGCTGCGGCACCGGCGCCTCCACCGCGGCGTTGCTGGTGGCCGCGCCGCATGCGGAGATCGTCGGGATCGACGCCTCGCCGAAGATGCTCGCCCAGGCCCGGGCGAAGTCCTGGCCCGCCTCGGTCCACTTCGTCCGAACCCCGGTCGAAAACCTGGCTGCCGCAGGGGTTTCCGGCCCGTTCGACGGGATCTTCGCCGCATACCTGATCCGAAACCTTGCCGACCCGGACCAGCAGTTGCGCATCCTGCGGGCGTTGCTGCACCCCGGTGCGACCTTCGCCGCGCACGAGTACTCGGTCCGCGACTCGGTGGTGGCCACCGCCGTCTGGCACGCGGTGTGCTGGTCGATCATCATCCCCGCCGGGTCCCTGCTGACAGGTAACAGCGCGCTCCACCGCCACCTCTGGCGGAGCGTCACGAGCTTCGACGGTGCGGCGAGATTCCGCCAGCGCCTGGCCGAGGCCGGGTTCACCGGCGTGCACAGCGAAACGATGACCGGATGGCAACGCGGTGTGGTGCACACCTTCCTGGCGACGAACCCGGGTCGGGAGGACGAATGAAGGGAACCGGGCCGCGCGATCCGCGTGCGGTCAGGCACCTCGCGCCGCAGGGCGCCGCGCACGCCGACGTGCTCCCCCGGCGTCCCCGCGCCGTCGTGGCTGGCGCAGGGATCGCGGGCCTGGCCGCGGCCACCGGGCTCGCCGAACGCGGTGTCGACGTCACCGTGGTCGAACGCGAGGACTACCTCGGCGGCCGAGTCGGCGCGTGGAGCGAACGCGCTGCGGACGGCACTCCCCTATCGATGAGCCGGGGTTTCCACGCCTTCTTCCGCCAGTACTACAACCTTCGCGCACTCCTGCGGCGCGCCGATCCGGCGCTGACGCGGCTTCGCTCGGTGGAGGACTACCCCCTCCTGGACGCCCACGGCGGCCGCGACACCTTCCGCGGGCTGCCGCGCACCCCACCGTGGAACGCGCTGTTCTTCGCGCTGCGCAGCCCGACCTTCCGGTTGCGGGACCTGCTGGTGCTCGACCCGCATGCGGCCGCTCCGCTCGCTGCGGTGTCTGTGCCGGAAATTTACGAACAGCTCGACCACACCGACGCCGAGACGCTGTTGCGGCGCATCAACTTCCCGCCTTCGGCGCGGCACCTGGCGTTCGAGGTCTTCTCCCGGAGCTTCTTCGCCCCACCACGGGAGATGTCCGCCGCTGAGCTCGCCGCGATGTTCCACCTCTATTTCCTCGGATCGGCCGAGGGCCTGGTGTTCGACGTCCCCGACGCGGCGTTCGACACCGCGCTTTGGAATCCGCTGCGGGCCTTCCTGGGGGAGCGGCGCGTGCGGTTGCGCACCGGTGTTGAGGTCACCGGCATCGACCGCGCAGATCCCCGGTTCCGCGTGCGCACCGAAGAAGGTGAGGCGCTGCCTGCTGACGGCGTGGTGCTGGCCCTGGACGTCGCGGGCCTGCGCTCGGTCGTCGCCGCATCGCCGGATCTGCGGGATCCGGCGTGGCGCAAACAAGTGCTGGGATTGCGCACCGCACCGCCGTTTCTGGTGCACCGGCTGTGGCTGGACCGTCCCGTCGCGCCGGAACGGCCCGCGTTCCTCGCGACGAGCGGCCGGCCACCACTGGACAACATCAGCGTGTTGAACCGGTACGAGCGCGAAGCCCGCACGTGGGCCGATTACTGTGGGGGCGCGGTCGTGGAACTGCACGCCTACGCCGCGGAGTCCGGCCCCGGCGACGAAGCGGCCCGAGCCCGGGCACTGCGCATCCGCCTCCTCGATCGCCTCCACGAGGTCTACCCGGAAACCGTCGGCGCGCGGATCGTCGCGGAACTGTCGCAGTGGCGCCAGGACTGCCCCCTGTTCGGCCTCGGCGACTTCTCCCGGCGTCCCCGCGTCCGGACGCCGTTCGACGGGTTGGTCCTCGCCGGTGACGCAATCCGCATCGATCTGCCGGTCGCCCTGATGGAACGAGCTGCGGCCACCGGATGGCACGCCGCCAACGGACTGCTCGCCATGTGGGGCCTCGCCGGGCACGAACTCACGAGCGTGCCGACGCGCGGCCGGCTCGCTCCGCTGCGCGCATGGGCCGCTCGAGGAAGGTGATGAGGTGATGAGGACCGAGAACTGGCTGCGCCGATGGTGGCCGCGCACTTGGCCGCTGCAGGCGATTACCCGCACGCCGTGGGCGCGGCAGGAGCCGACGTACCGCGACGCCCGCCCGGAGCTGATCACCGCCGCGCTCAAGCGCGCGCAGGCACGGCCTTCCGGCAACTGGTTCGCCTTCGCCGGCAGCCGGGACATCCGCCTCGACCGGCCGCACGGCTTCAGCGTGGCCGGGGTCGAGCTGGTGGCGTGGCGGAACGAAACGGGCAAGCTCCTCGTCGGGCCCGGTGCCTGCCCGCACCTGGGCGCCCCGTTGGCCTTGGCGCGCGTGTCCGGCGGCGACCTGCTCTGCCGGTGGCACGGCCTGCGCCTCGCGGAGACGAGCGACTGCGGCTGGCGGGTCCTGCCCAGTCACGACGACGGCGTCCTGGCGTGGGTGCGGCTGGACCGGGTCGGCGGCGAGGAGCCCTCTGCCGCTCCCCTCCTGCCGGAACGCCCCGCGCTCGCCACGAGCGTCCACTCGGTCGCCAACCTCGTCGGGACGTGCGAGCCCGGTGACGTCATCGCGAATCGGCTCGATCCCTGGCACGGCAGCTGGTTCCACCCCTATTCGTTCACCCGCCTCCGCGTCCTGCATGCTCCTCGGGAGTCCGATGTGGATGAGACCGACGACCGTTTCGTCGTCGCGGTGACCTTTCTCGTGGCGCCGGGGCTGGGCGTACCCGTGTGCGCGGAGTTCACCTGCCCCGAGCCGCGGACCGTCGTCATGCGGATCATCGACGGGGAGGGCGTGGGCAGCGTCGTCGAAACCCACGCTACCCCACTGGGTTTCAGAGACGACGGGAGCCCGCGGACGGCGGTCGTCGAAGCCGTCATCGCACACTCGCAGCGACCTGGATTCGGCGTTGCGAGGGCGGCCGCGCCTGTCCTCCGACCGTTCATGCGCCGTGCAGCCGCGCGACTGTGGCGGGATGATCTCGCCTACGCAGAGCGCCGCTACCAGCTGCGCTCGGAATAGACCGTGGCCGAGCCCACCGCACTAAATCGTCTCAGTTCCCCCGCCCGCTTCACGATCTAGTGGTGCGCTGATATCTCGTGCTTCGCGCAGAAGACATTATTGCACGGAGGCGTTGTTGTGCTGTTCCGGTCGTTCGGCTTTCGTCGCGGCCGCCTTGAACGGTGCGGCGCGTGCCGCGAGTTAGTGGGCGCCGACGTTGGATTCGTAGCGACGCGGTCGACGATTGTCGAGATCGAGGCCGCGTGGCACCGCCTGTCCTGCGGCGAGGCGCCCGGGCGCAGCGGATCTACGACTGGGCCGCCGTGACATCAGGCCACTGCGCGATCCGCACTTCTGGCACGCGGTTGCCTGCCTGTGGGCTACGAAGAAACACATGCCGTATTCGAAGACAACCACCAACCGCGAGTGTCGACCGGGCTTTGATGCGCACTCGACGATCGCCATCAGGTGGTACCGCCCCCGGTCCCAATGAGGGGGCCACGGGGACAGTCGCGCAGGATTGTTCGCTAGCCTTTGATCTTGGGGTGTTTGGTTTCGTCGACTCGCAGGGCGGCGCCGAGCGCGAAGAAGGTGGGCGCCCATTCACCGACGAATATGCCCCAGCGATCCGCGCGGGCGGTGTTTTCGGTGTTGATCGAGAAGGCCCAGCTGAACACACTCAGAGCGATCGAACCGACTCCTGCGGCGAAAAGTTGATCGGAAGTCAAACCCCATTTGCGCAACATCGTCAACATCATGCCCCCAATAAACGTCGACAGCTCTCGCTCACGCGGCTTTAGGGTGACCGGCAGACGTCTCCTCGAAACTCCCGATCAGCGTGAGCGAAAGTTTCGCCGGGTCGAAGACACCCGAGAGGAACCGCACAAGTACGTGTTGGGACTGCGATTCCTTGTCCCGCGCATCCTTCACAATCTGGCTGGCCTCTGCGTACGCCTGTGCCTTTCGGTCAAACGCCCGTTGGGCTTCGACCGCCGCCGCATGCTGCTGCGTCTCCTCCGGGGTGGCCGGCCGCCCTGTGGGCAGTGGCTTCGGATCGGCCGGCGCGGGCCCCGGTTCTTCGATCTTGAAGCCGTGGGACCACAAGGCCTCCGAGAGCGGCCACATCTTGGGCTCGTTGCATCATCGCCTTGACCGTGTTCAGGTCGTCCGCGTGGGTTTGCAACGCGCGGCAGGTGTCTTGCAGTACCCGGACCTCGGTGTCGGCCATCATGCCTGCCACGATCAACACTGCGCGGAAACCGTCCGCTGCGGCGCCGAGCCACCCTGACTCCGACTCGGCACTGGTGAGCTGGACTTGCCGAGCTGCTTCCTCGGCGCCCTCGGACTGCTTGTTCGCCCAGTCGCAGACGGCAGTCAGACTGACTGGATCTCCCTTGACTTCGGTATCCAGCGACATGTGTTCAGTGCCCTTCCCCAGTGAGCGCTATCGAGGTTGCTCGGCGTCGAGCTCGGCTGCCTGGATGGCGGCAGCGTGCTCGTAGTCGTGCTCGACGTAGACGGCTCGGCTTTCGGCCGTGGCGTCACCGATCGCGCCCATGCCGATCGAGAGATTACCCAAAGCGTCAGTCAAAAGCGCAAGCGCGCCCTGCACGGCGCCGGTGACGACGCCGACCTGCGGATCCGGCGGGGGCACTGCTTGGCTTTCCAGGTCCGCGCTCGCGTTGCGGAGTCTGCTTGCCAGCGCTTCCAACAGCGCCGGGTTCGCGTTCAGGTCTGTCATTCAGTCCCCCTGCTGAAACCTCGTGCGACGTTCTTCGGGCGGCAATGCGGCATCCCACACGACAACGTCAGCGCCGCTACGGCTCTTGATGTCCTCGACCTGCTCACCCTGCACAGCGACCCACGGCTGACCGTCCCCACATCCGTCGACGAGCTGCTTCATTGACGTGAACGCCAAAAGCGCCCGGTGGCCGTCCGCCGTGTCGCGAAGCTCCAGCGTGACGTCCTTGTCGCCCTTGTTGACTCGCTCGGCCGGCAGGTACACGGTCGCCGGCAGATCCTCGTCACCATCCAGTGGCGCAACAGTCTCCGGGTTGAGCACCGATGGTGCTACGTCTCCGTGTTCTTGAAACACGTGCCGGTCTCCGTATGCCACAAACCCTCCCCGCTCATGATCGGCAGCCCGCACCTTACCGATTACGTAATGAGTGCTGGCCCCGTCGGAACAGGTCACCTGCCGAGCAGGGCCATCTCACTCGAACGGCCCAGCGCACAAAAAGCAGGCCGACGCCGCAGTTCGTGATCTACAGTGTCGGCCGGAGCTGATAACAGCGGGGAACTACTCAGTCATCGCATTCGTCCTCGCCTTGGATATGGTCGGCTTCATTTCCTACGCCAGTCGCCACGGGATCGATCTCAACTGGCACCGGGATCGGCGGACCTGCCACCTCGGGCTGATCACTACGTGGGTCGGGCATGCGGTGACCCCTTTCGAGCGGGAACGGAATTGGGTGGCCGGTCGGTGCGCTGGGAGGGGGAAGCCCGCACCGACCGGCCGAGCTCGATGCCAACGATCGGGGACATCGACATCGAGCGGCTTCGAAATCTCAGGCGCCTCGGCGGCGGGGACCGATCCGCGAGCGCAACCACAACCGCGCTTGGGCGGCGACGTCCGGCTCATCGACCCAGTCCCGGCCAATGTGGACGGTGTCGATGAGGCGATCGTTCTCGTGTGAGCTGCCGATGTCGCCGCGATGCACGGTCAAATACCCGGCACCGCGCCCCCAGCGGAACGTGTACACCTCGGTTGGCGAGACCCGTTCGACACGCCACGTCATCGGCAGGTACCGCTTCGGCCCGGTCGTGCTCATAGCACGATGCGGGACAGAATCGGCCTCTCGCTGTCGGTTGCCAATACCGCCGACGAGATTGAGGCGCGGGTGGCGGAGCGCGTACTACGCGGCAAGCGACTCCATGCCGATAACCCGCCCTCGCTGTGGGTGGTGCTTGGCGAGGCCGCGCTGTACCGGGAAGTTGGAGGTCGGCACGTACTGCGTGCCCAGCTCCAGCACCTCGTCGAGATCGGCCAGCTTCGCCACGTCACGATCCAAGTGCTCCCGTTCAAGACTGGCGAGCACATCGCGCTCGGGACGTCGTTCACGTTGATCCATCTCGCCGACCCCGTGGCAACCTTTGCCTACCTCGAAGGACTCACGGATGCCGATTACCTCGACCGGCCCAGCCACACGGCCGTGTATGCCGAAGTGTTCGATAAGCTGCGTGTGACAGCACTCGGCGACAGAGAGTCGGCGACGTTGCTCGAACGGCGGATCGAGGAACTCACCTAGGAGGGCTACATGCGAGCCCCAGAGCTTGGGCCGGTTACCTGGCGCAAGTCCAGTCGTACCACCGGTAACAACAACTGCGTCGAGATCGCCAGTCTCGGCCACGTCACCGCCGTACGCGACAGCAAAGACCCCCAGGGCGCCGCGTTCGTGTTCGACCGGTCGACCTGGTCAACCTTCCTCACAGCAGTCAAGACGGGCGAGCTCGACAGCTAACGAACGAGCCATTGCGCCCCGTCCGGAAGGTGCCGGGCGGGGTGCTTGTCATTCCGAGGTATCGCGACCGAGGCTTCGCGCCGAGCTTGGGCCTCGCCGGCGGGCCTTGGCGCTCTTGAATGCCATCGCCGAGTAGTGCGCCTTGCGAGCCGACTCCGCTCGTCGGGCGCGCTCCTTCGGGCGGCAGGACGCCGTCGGGGTCGACCTCGCGCTCGAACCGGTCGTGAGCCGCTCGGCGGGCTGCGGCGGTTCGTGCTGCTCGGTCTTCGGTGTTCCCCCACGATCGGTGTGCGGCGATCTTCGCGCGCAGGGTGCGCTGTGCCGGTGTCAGTGCCTCACTCATGCACCCAGGCACAGCGCACCCGTGTTACCCGATCGAGCTACAGGCGGTCACCGAGCGCCATTTCGCGATGCGCGTGCTGAGCGAGCGTTTGCGCGGCGGCCCTGCCGTAGTGGCGCACCATTTCAGCGGAAGCCCACCCCATGACTTCCATCAGTGCGGAATCGTTGCCGCCCTGCACCTTCCATTCGTGAGCGAGAGTGTGCCGGAACCGGTGGGCGTGCACCCGCTCGATTCCCGCGTCTTCACCTCGGCGCCGAAGCATGATCTTGACGCCGTTCGCGCGCAGAGGCTTCGGCCCCCGACTGGACAGCCACAAGTTCGGCAACTCCGCCCCCGGTTGCTTCGCACGCGCCCGCAGATACCTACTCAAAGCGCGACCGGTGTTCGCGCCGAATGGCACCGCCCGGTACTTATCCCCTTTTCCCAGGATCTGCAACGTGTCGGTCTTGAGATCGACGTCGGTCAACGACAGGTTTGTGACCTCCGAGAGACGCCCGCCGGTGTCGAACAGCAATCAAATGATGGCGGTGTCTCGGCGATCCGAGAAGCTCTTGCCGTCGCACGTGGCGAATAGCCGGGCAGTGAGGTCGTCATCGAGAACCGGAACGAGCTTTTTCGGCGTCGTAGGTTGCGGCATCCGATTCAGTGGCGACCGCGGCATCTCATCCTCGTCCACCAAGTACCGGAAAAACTGCTGCAAGCACTTGAACTTGTTCACCGCCGAGCTTGCCGACCGTGTCTCGATCATCCACCCGACGAACAGCTCGACCTGACCACGCTCCACCGCGGTCGGGTCCTCGACGGCGTCGCCGGCATCGTCGCCGACCCCGGCGAGTTCCTCGGGGCTGAGCGTGGCGAGATAGTCGGCGAACTGCGTCACAGCAAGTTCGTAGTTGTAGCGAGTGTTCGGGCTCCTGTTCGCCGCACTCGGCGACTGGTCGCACTCGTCGAGGTAAGTCGACCAAAGTCTCGTCGGCCGGTCGCGGTAGATCCGGTTGAGTCAAACGCTTGGGCGCCTTTGTGCGCTTACTTCCCGTGTCGATCATGCTCTAGTCAAGGTGTCGCCGAACTCAGTGCAACACCTGGTGAAGCGGTAACCCGGGCACAAAAAGAGGGAGAAACACCGTCTGACCTGGTGTTTCTCCCTGTATGGTGGAGCTGACGGGATTCGAACCCGTGACCCCTTGACTGCCAGTCAAGTGCGCTACCAGCTGCGCCACAGCCCCTCGTACTATTTCCCCGAGTGTTCGGTTCGTCCGGTGTTCCTTCCCGAACCGCTCATCTCGTTGTGTCAATACAGTACAACAGGCTTCCGGAGGGGTTTTCAGGGGGTCCCCCTCTTGGATCTACCCAGGGCTCCGGTCGAGCTGCTACACCCTGGGGCGTGGCGACAGCACAGCACGTGTGTCCTTCGCTGGTGGCTCCCGAGGCCGAGGGGGCTGATCCCGAGAGGCGCCGTGAACTGCAGGAACATCGGTTGCGCAGGTTGGTCGACCGGCTGCTGGCCGCCGGCGGCGTGCAGGCCGGGCGACTTCGGGACTGCGGCATCTCGGCGGGCTCCGACGCGGGGCTCGCCGATTTGCACCGGTTGCCGTTCGTCTCCAAGCAGGACTTCTGGGATTACTACCCGTTCGGCCTGCGCACCGCCGCCGACGAGGACGTCGTCTGCGTGCACGGCACGTCCGGCACGTTGGGGCGGGCGACGCTGGTGCCCTACACCGCGCGCGACGTCGCCGTGTGGGCGGAGGTGATGGCGCGGGCATTGGGCGGAGCAGGCGTGACGCGGCGAAGCGTCGTGCACTGCGCCTACGGGTACGGCCTGTTCACCGGCGGGCTCGGCGTGCACCACGGGGCGACGCGGATCGGCGCGACCGTGATTCCGGCGTCCAGCGGCGCCACCGACCGGCAGCTCCGGTTGTTGCTCGATCTGCGCCCCGATGTGTTGTGCTGCACACCGTCGTATGCGATCTACCTCGGCGAGGCGTTCGCGTCGACCGGGATCACCGCCGAGCAGTTGTCGCTCCGGGTGGGGTTGTTCGGGGCCGAGCCTTGGACCGACGAGATGCGGTTGAGCATCGAGGGGCTGCTGGGGTTGCGGGCGCTCAACATCTACGGGCTCACCGAGGTGATCGGCCCGGGTGTGGCATGCGAGTCGTTGGACTCCGAGGGCCTGCTGAACGTCGCCGAGGACCACTTCTTGCCTGAAGTGGTCGATGCGGACGGCGAGCCGCTGCCGGACGGCGAGGTCGGCGAGTTGGTGTTCACGACGTTGACGAAGACCGGCACCCCGCTGCTGCGCTACCGGACCGGCGACGTGGCCGCGCTGGCCGGGCCCGTGCCTGGCTCTGCGCGGACGCTGCGCCGGATGAGCCGGGTGCTGGGCCGCACCGACGACATGCTGGTCGTTCGCGGCGTCAACGTGTTCCCGTCGGAGATCGAAGCCGTGTTGCTGGTCGATCGTCGGGTGGCACCGCACTACCTGATCGTCGAGGACCTCCGCGACCGGTCGCGGCCGGAGTTGCGGATCGCCGTCGAGCCGCAGGACCCGCACGACGACACCGACCTCCTGGCGGACCAGCTCACGGACGTTCTGCAGGCGCGACTCGGCATCACGTGCATCGTCCGGGTCCTACCGCCCGACCACATCCCACGCGCCGAATCGGGCAAGGCCCGGCGGTTGGTGCGCTGGGAGCGCGACGGCGTCGTGCCGCTACCCGGCCTGGAGTGATCGCAAGGCTTGCGCCGCCACCTGCAGGTCCTCGACGAACCCCTGGTACATCGCCTCCCGGTCGTCGGCGCGAAGAATCGCCGACGGGTGGATAGTTGCCACCACCTGGGCATCGTGATCGGGCAGGTCCAGCACGGTGCCGCGTTCCTTGGTGATCCGGAACGACGCGCCCATCATCGCCTGGGCCGCGGTCGCGCCGAGGCAGATCACCAGGTGCGGCTTGACCACCCGCAGTTCGGCGTCCAGCCAGGGGCGGCACGCGTTCACCTCGGTGCGGGACGGTTTTTGGTGGATGCGCCGCTTCCCGCTCACGCGCTCGAACTTGAAGTGTTTGGTGGTGTTGGTGAGGTACGCCTCGCTTCGCCGGATGCCGACCTCCTCCAACGCGCGGTCCAGCATCCGGCCAGCCGGTCCGACGAAAGGTTCGCCCTTCCGGTCCTCCTGGTCGCCCGGCTGTTCGCCGATCACCACGACCCGCGCGGTCTCCGGGCCCGCGCCGAAGACCGCTTGGGTCGCGTCGCGGTAGAGCCCGCAGCCCCGGCAGTCCTGCGCCGCCTTGCGCAGGCCCGGCAAGCGGGCCTGCGGTGGAACGAACTCCTCCGCGCCGGACATGGCTCAACCGGCGACGCGGCCGTTCGGTTTGGGCAGACCACGGGTGTTGGCGGCCTTGACGAACTCGGCTCGGGGGTCGTGCAGTTCGCCTAGCGCGACGACCTGGCGGGGGAACGGCAGTTCCATCAGCCAGTCACCGAGGATTCGGGCCTTGTGGGATGCGGTCGGCATTCTCACCAGGTGGTAGCCGCGGTGCAGCAGCCACGCCGGGAGGCCCTTCAGCTTGACCCCGTAGACCTCGGCGGCGCCCTGGAACAGGCCGAGCCCCGCCACCGACCCCGCATACTTGTGCTTGTAGTTCACGAGTCGTTCGCCGCGCAGCATCGCGAGGATGTTGTCGGCCAGAACCTTGGCCTGCCGGACCGCGTGCTGCGCCGACGGGCTGCACAGGGCGTCCGGGTCGCTGCTGGTCAGATCCGGGACCGCAGCGCAGTCACCGGCCGAGAACACGTTGCGGGTGCCACGGACCTGGAGCCTCGCCGTGCATTCGACGCGGCCCTTGGCGTCCCTCGGCAGGTCACTGTCCTCCAGCATCGGATGCGGCTTCACCCCGGCCGTCCACACCACGGTGTCGGCGTCGAACTCGTCGCCGTCTGAGAGCACCGCGTGACCGTCCACGAAGGACCTCGCGATGGTGTTCAGCTTCACCTCGATGCCGCGTTCCTCCAGCCGTCCCTTGGTGTACTCGCTCATCGGCAGGCTGACTTCGGGCATGATCCGGCCCATCGCCTCGACCAGCACCCAGCGCATTTCCTGGGACGAGACCTGCGGGTAGCTGCGGATCGCGTAGCGCGCCATGCTCTCCAGCTCGGCCATCGCCTCGATGCCCGCGTAGCCGCCGCCGACGAACACGAACGTCAGCAGCCTGCGGCGGAGCCGTTCGTCGGTGGTGCTGGCGGCGATGTCCAATCTGGACAGCACGTGGTTGCGCAGGTAAATCGCCTCGCCGATGGTCTTGAACCCGACGCCCTGCTCGGCCAGGCCCGGGATGGGCAGCGCCCGCGAGATCGAGCCGGGCACGACCACCAGCATGTCGTAGCCGAAGCGCTCGATCTTGCCGTCGCCGAGGGTCGCGGTCAGCCGCTGCTGGGCGTGGTCGATGCAGGAGACCTGCGCGGTCAGCACCTCGCAGTTACGCAGCGCCTCCCGCAGCGGCACCACCACATGCCGCGGTTCGAGCGAGCCGGCCGCGGCCTCCGGCAGGAACGGCTGGTAAGTCATGTGCGGTTGGGTGTCGATCACCGTGACCCTGGCTTCTCCGGGCTTCATCTTCCGCTGCAGGCGCAGCGCGAGGGTCAGGCCGACGTGTCCGCCGCCGATGATCACGACGCGTGGCTCAGGCATGTTGCGGCTCTCCTCTCGCACCGGAGCGGGTGCGGCGGGGATCCACCTCGCGTTCCGGGTGCCGCCGCAGGTACTCCTGTTCGAGCTCGAACGTGCGCGCCGTGTGCTCCCGAAGCGCATCCGGCGAGCCGTGCAGGAAGGTCTCGTTGCGGGTCTGGTGCAGGTGGCGCAGCTCCCGCAGCAGCAGTTCCTCGGCCAGCTCGTTGCCGGGAATTCCGGTGGTCGTGCTCATGTCGTCCTCCCGCATCGGCAGGCACACGAAAGTCACGACGCCGCGGGTCACGACGCCAGTGCCGGGATACCCGACGATCCCCGACCGGACACCTGCCCCTCGTGCGTCCAGCGTGCGGGGCGGCGGGCCGCGCGGCGACTCGATCGAGTTCGCCTGATCCGGACCGGGACCGGCGCGCGGTCGAAGGCGCGATTCGCGCGAAATCGCGGCTTTCTCCTCACCTGGGAAGGATCCCGGGGCTCAAGCCGCCTCGGTGGTGGGTTCGGCGCGGGGCGGGGTGGCCGGGCGGGTCTCCGGGGCGCCGATCCAGGCCAGCAGGCCGAGCACCGCGGTGAAGCCGGTGACGGCGAACGCCACGCCGTAGGACATCGTGTCGGCGAGCATGCCGGCGATCAGCGGACCGAGGATCGCGCCGAAGTCGGCGGACATCTGGAACGCGGCCAGCACCGGACCGCCCTTGCCCTTCGCGCCGATGATGTCGGCGACCGCGGCGTTCTGGGCGGGGTTGAGGATTCCGGCGCCCAGGCCCGCGATCAGCGACGCGGCGAGGAACCACGGGATGGAGTCGGTGACGCCGAGCGACGCGGTGGCCAGACCGGAGACGGCCAGCCCGATGAGCACCAGCGGCTTGCGGCCGCGCTTGCCCGCGACCCGGCCCGACAGCAACAGCACCGCGGCGTTGCTTAGTGCGAACACTGACAACGCGATGCCGGCCATCGACTGGGTGGAGCGCAGGGCTTCGACCACGAAGAGCGGAACGAGCGCGATGCGGACACCGTAAACGGCCCAACCGTTGCTGAAATTAGACAGCATCGCCGCCCGGTAGGCGCGGTGGCGCAGCGCTTGACCGACCGCAACACTGCCCTGCGGGACGCCCCACACCCCGGGCTATTTCGCGGGGACAGCCCCGATGTGGTTGGCATTCATGGACGTGGTTGGCATTCATGATGTCGGGGATCCCACAGCGAGACAGCCCCTGAGGTTTGCCACCCGCACGCTACGCGAACTGGGTTGAGAACAAGCTCCAAGCGGTCTTCGTCACAGCAGATCATCGATCCGGCGCGCGTAGGCGGTCACCGCGTAGACCACCTCGAAGCCGCACGCCTCCGCGAACCGCTCCGCCGTCCCGCCCTCTTCGGTGTGCGCCGCGACCAGCAGCGCTCCGCGCCCGCGCAGTTCCTCGACGACGTCCGCGACCAGTTCCCGCCCGACGCCGCGGCGCCGCCGGCCGGGCCGCACGACCACCTGCTCGACCAGGCCGATGCCGCGCTCGACGAAGCCCTGGGCGAATCCCGCGATGCGATCGGCACCGGGGTCTTCGACGACGCGCAGCACGCAGCGCGGGTCATCGATCCGGTGTCCGAAGTTGCGCAGCAGCAGCCGCTCGTCCGGGTCGGAGAGCCCGGCGTCGTCGGCGATCAGGTCCACGATCTGGGGTAGGTCGCGGTCCACGGCTGGACGTGCCCCTCCCGTGGCGTCCTGGCGGAACCGGTGCAGCAGCGCCACGAGTTCTTCCACCGCGCGCCAACCGGCGTCGTCGGCGATGCCCTCAATCTCCGCGACCGTGGTCGGCGAGGCGTAGACGACGGCCTCGGCGAGGCCCGCCTCGGCGAAGACCTGCTCCAGTTCCAGCAGGGTTCCGGCGATCTCCGCGAGGGTTCCCCACAAGGCGCACGCGTGGTTCGCGGCGGGCAAGGGGTTGTCCTGGTTGAGCACCACGGTCGCCGCGCCGACCCGGGTGCGCAGCCCGTAGCGCACGACGGCCGATGCCAGTCGCGCGGTCTCGACCAGCCCTGCGAGGTCTCGGGCCTGCCTGGGGTGGAGCAGGGCTTCGTCGTCGGGGTCGTGCAGCGGATCCACCCCTTCATTGTCCCCGCCCCGTTCAACCCAGCGGTCAGTCGGACCGTTGAGGCAGGATGGAACGCTGTGAGCACGCCCGCGCAACTCGCCGAGGAACTGCTGGCCGTCTTGTTCGACGCAGACCCGGTCGGCGCGACGCTCTACGGCATTCGGGGCCGCGACGACCGGCTGTCGGACATATCCGCAGGAAACGAGCTCACGCTGCGGGAACGCGCCGAGAACATCCGGGTCCGGGCGATGGCGGTGGACACCGCGCACGCCGATCTGGAGCAGCGGCTGACCATCGCGGTGGTCGTGCACCAAGCGCAGGCGCTGGTCGACCAGTTCGACGCCCGCTCACCCGAGTACACCGTAATCGGGAACCTGTTCGCGCCGGTCGCGGGCGTGCTGTTCCGGCTGGGCCAGGTGCCTGTCGGCGACGCGCCGCAGGTCGAGGACTTCTTGCTGCGGCTGCGGCAGATCCCCGAGTTCACCGCTGCCGCCGCGCAGCGGCACCGCGAAGGAGTCGCCGCCGGACGGGTGCCGGTTCGACCGCTCGTCGACAACGCGATCGAGCACCTCGACGGCTACCTCGCCGAGCCCGACGCCGACCCGCTGCTCACCCCGGAACTACCCGGCCCGGCGCTGCAGGAGGAGCGCAAGCGGCTGCTGGTCGAGGTGGTGCATCCGGCGCTGCGGGAGTACCGGAACGTGCTCGCCGCCGAGATCGCCCAGCACTCGCGCCCCACCGAGCAGCCCGGGCTGTGCTGGATCAACGGCGGCCGCGAGATCTACCGGCGGCTGGTGCACAGCCAGACCACCACCGAGCACACCCCGGAAGAGCTGCACAAGATCGGGCAGACCCACCTCTTGTCGCTGCGCGGCGAGATCGGCGAGCTCGGCGCGAACATCTGGGGCGAATCCGATCCCGATGCGGTGCTGCGAAGGCTGCGAGCGGACTCGGCGTTGTACTGGAAGGACGGCGAAGAACTGCTGACCGCCGCGCGCAGCGCGATCACCAAGGCCGAAGCCGTGGCGCCGCAGTGGTTCGGGCGGCTGCCGAGCCAACCGTGCGAGGTGCGCCCGGTGCCCGGCACCGCGTCGGCCAGCACGCCGATCGGCGTCTACCTGGCGCCGGCGCTGGACGGTTCGCGGCCCGGCGTGTACTTCGCCAACACCGAGCAGGCCGAGCAGCGGCCACGGTTCGCCTCCGAGGTGATCGCCTTCCACGAGGTCGTGCCCGGTCACCACCTGCAGTTCAGACTGGCACAGGACCGGGCCGACCTGCCGCTGCTACGCAGGTTGATCAGCATCACGGCCTACACCGAGGGCTGGGGCCTCTACACCGAGCGGCTGGCCGACGAGATGGGGCTGTACTCCGACGACCTGGCGCGGCTGGGCATGGTCGTGCAGGACCTGCTGTGCGCCGCGCGACTGGTCGTCGACACCGGACTGCACGAGTTCGGGTGGGGCTGGCAGCATGCGCTGGACTACCTGCTCGCGCACACCACGCTGTCCCGGCTGGAGGCCGCGTCCGAGATCGACCGCTACATCAGCGTTCCCGGCCAGGCGTTGTCGTACCTGTTGGGGCGCTTGGAGATCGAGCGGATCCGCCGCACGGCCCGCGATCGTCTCGGCGCCGCTTTCGACATCCGCCGGTTCCACGACGCGATCCTGGGGCACGGCGCACTGCCGCTGTCCACATTGGACGTGCTCGTCCGCGAGGAACTCGTCTGACTCCTCCTGCGACATCCAGGTGATCCGATCCGAGGCCACCCGAAAACGACACGCACGCATTAATGTCGATACCGAGCGTGCTCGAACCGTGGTCAACCACGCGGCGGCTGCGGCCGCCGACTTGAGCGGGTTTCCCACCGGATCCCGGAGGCGTCATGAGCGGCGATTTCGACCCCTCGCTCAGGTGAGCCGACCGGCTGTGGGTGTCCCAAGAGATACGGAGGCGCCGTGACCGGGACCTTCCACCACCGACAGGAAAGACTGCGTCGCGAAGCCGAGGAGCTGCGCGACCGGCTGCTGCCGAAGTGGCAGAACCTCGTGCTGCAGCGATTCGTGGTGGAGCGCGACAGCGGCTGGTACACGCTGCTCAACCAGTTGGCCGCGCAGACCCCGCTGGGCCGCATCGCCGAGCCCGCCGACATCACCGACATCGCGGCGTTCCTGGCCTCCGACGACAGCCGGTGGGTCACCGGCCAGATGATCCACGCCGGCGGCGGCACCTTCTAAACGCCTGGCCCGGACGATTTCATTGAGCGTTTCGGTGCGGTTCTCAGCAGCCCCGAACCACCGGCCTTGCAGCATCGCGGCTGCGGATCAGCCCGGATGAAAAGGCTCAATGGAAATCAGAGCTCTGATTTCCATTAACCGCTGGCTGAACCCGGACAGCTCCCCGAGCGCATCGGCTTGGCCGGTGTCGTGCACACTCATCATCGAAGCCCTTGGTTGTGATCTTCCGTCTGTCGCAAGAGGAATGCTCAACCAAGGGCTTCATCCATGATCAACCGGGACCCAATACGGTGCTACGTGGTTAAACAACAAGCTAAGGGGCCGGATCAGGGTGATTCCCGGGGCGCCACCGGATGTCCGCGGGTGGAGGCGACCGGCAACCTGGTGTCCGTGTCGAAAGCAAACTCGCAACGTTGGCGGCAGGCCGTCGTTTGGCTGCACGTGATCACATCGGTCGGCTGGATGGCGCAAGCGCTGGTGCTCTTCGCCCTGCTGGCAACGAGTTTCACCAGCGACGACCTCGCAGTCCGGATCGGCGCGACCTCGATGGCGCGCATGGTGGACACGCACCTACTCGCCCCGTTCGCGAACGCCGCGGCATTCACCGGCTTCATGCTCGCGGCGTCCACGGCCTGGGGCTTCTTCAGGAACTGGTGGGTCCTGGTAAAGTTCGCGATCACCGTCGTCCAGCTCTACGCCGGGATCTTCATCCTCTCCGACGCGTTGGAAGGCTCGGCCGTAGCCGCCCGGGCAGGCCTGGCCGCCCCGCCGCCAGCCCTGCTCGTCGGCACCGCGTTGATGGCCTCGGCGATCGCCGTCCAGGCGTGGCTGTCCATCGCCAAGCCCTGGCGCCGCACCTCTTGGGCGGCGAAGGCAAAACTGCCGACCGCCTCGAACCGGGTCTTCGCGGCGGCGGTGGCTGCGCCGCTGATCGACATCGCCACCGGGCTGTTCCTCGGATTCCCGTCACCGCTGTGCCAGCTTCTCGTCCTGGCCACCCGCCTGATCTCCAGGCAACGGCAGGTCCGGGCTCATCTCGTCGGGAGCCGGTTGGCGTAGATTGCGAGGCTGCCGATCAGCAGCAGGGCAACCATCGAGAGCAGGCCCACCACCGTGCTTCCGGTGGCGTCCTTGACGAAACCGATCAGCGTCGGGCTGATGAAACCGCCGAGCAGGCCGATGCTGTTGATCAGCGCGATCCCACCAGCCGCCGCCGTGCCCTTCAGGTACGTCGACGGCATCGCCCAGAACACCGTGTAAGACGCCCACATGCACCCCGTCGCGACGGTGATTGCGATCAGCGAAACCGCGAAGCTGCTGGCTGTGAAGGCCGCGACCGCGAGCGCGACGGCACTGATCAGCGCCGTGATCGAGCTGTGCAGGCGGCGTTCACCGGTGCTGTCCGAGCGCCGCCCCAGCACGACCATCAGGAGGATCGCGAACGCGTACGGCAGCGCCGAGTAGAGGCCGATCGTGACGGTGTCGGTGAGCCCGTTCTCCTTCAGAATCGTCGGCAGCCAGAAGCTCACCGCGTAGAGGCCGCTGATCAGGCAGAAGTACCCGATCGCCAGGGCGTACACCCGCGGGTCGCGCAGCACCTCCCGGAAGCTGTGTGTCCCCTCGTCCCGGTCCACCGCGAGGTCGCGGCGCAGCAGGTCCTTCTCCTCGGCGCTGAGCCACTTCGCCTGCTCCGGGGTGTCGGCCAGCGTCTTCCATACGACGAACGCGAGCACCACGCACGGCACGCCTTCCAACAGGAACATCCACTGCCAGCCGTGCAGTCCGGCGACGCCCTCGAAGTTGGTGATCAGCCATGAAGACACCGGGCCGCCGAGCATCGAGCCGATCGGACCTGGCAGCATCAGCAGCCCCATCGCCGCCGCCATCCGCGCCGGCGGGTACCAGTAGGTGAGGTAGAAGATGATGCCGGGCGCGAAACCGGCCTCGAACACGCCGAGCAGGAAGCGCAGCACGTAGAACGTTGTCGCGTCGCTGACGAGCATCATCGCCGCCGAGGTGAGCCCCCAGAGGACCATGATGCGGAAGATCGTCTTGCGGGTGCCGATCTTCTCCAGCAGCAGGTTGCTGGGCACCTCGAAGATCACGTAGCCGAGGAAGAAGATCCCGGCCGCCAGCCCGTAGACCGACTCGCTGATCCCGATGTCTTCCTGCATGTGCAGCTTGGCGAACCCGATGTTGACGCGGTCCAGGTAGGCGAAGGTGTAGCAGAGGATGAGCAGCGGCAGGATCCGCCAGCCCACCCGCCGGTAGAGGGCGTCGCGCGCCACGGCAGTGTTGGTCATTCTTGCTCCATCAGTTGCGGTGGCGACCGAAGATCGGTGCGCCAGGCAGGCGGTCGAGTTGGATCTTCTCGTCGCGGACGACGAAGGTGCCGCCCACGAGCACGTGGTCGATTCCCGTGGAGGGCCGCACCTGGGTGGCGGTGGCGCCGCTGGCGATCGTGTCCGGGTCGAACACCACGATGTCGGCGTCGGCGCCGACCTGGATCCGCCCCTTGCGCCGCATAGCGGGTGCCGCGGCTTCCAGGATTTGCGCCGGCAGCAGGGTGCAGCGCCGGACGGCCTCGGCCAGCGGTAGCACGCCGAGTTCGCGGACCAGCCAGCCGAACGTCCGCGCGTAGCAGCCGACGCTGCGCGGGTGGGTGTAGATGTCGTCGGCGAGCGGCCAGGTTTCGCCGGCCTGCCCCACCAGCGGAACCGCGTCCGAGGCGATCGCCGTGTCGGCGAACAGCAACGAGCGCTGCAACGTCGCCAGATCGGCTGGATTCGACTCGTCGAGCCAGTCAAAGAGGATCAACGCCCCGGGATCGGCTTCACGCAGTTCCGCCAGCCGCGACGCGTCCGCGACGCGCTCCCCCGTGGACAGGCAGAGGATGTTCTTCGGGACCATCCCGAGCCGGTGCAGCTGTTCGGGCGCGAGGAAAGCCGCGCCGACCACCGTCGACGCGGAGCCGTACGGGTACGCCTCCGTGGTGACGTGCAGGCCGTGCCCCCGGGCTCGCTCGATCGCCCCCGAGACGTCGTCGATCATCCGGTTCGAGGTGCTGTTGATGTGGCACATGTGCATGTGCGCGCCGGTCCCGGCCGCCGCCGCGATCACCTCCAGCACGCCTTCCAGCGAGGTCCCGGGCTCCTCGGTGGAAATGAAGCGGGTGTGGGTGAAGGTCGGCACGCCGAGCCGCGCGGCCAACGACGCAACGGCGAAGTACTCGTCGCGGCCCGAATCGGGCGCGTACCCGACCAGCATCCCGATGCCGAGCGCGCCGTCGTGGATCTGCTCCTCCAGCACGTCCAGCACCCTCGCCACGTCGCGGGCACCGGCTGGGCGACGCCAGTTCGGCGCGCCCTGGTGCGTCGAGAACATCTCGAACGACGCGCCCAGCTCGACGCCGTCCAGCAACCGCATCCGGGCCAGCGCCCAACCCGCGGAGTAACCGAAGTTGATCGGCCGGCCTACGGCCGCTGCGTCGGCGTAGGCGGTCCGAACCGGCAGCGCGCCCGCCTCAAGTTCCAGCGCCGTGGTGACGCCGTCGAGGGCCTGCAGCCGCAGCCCGGTGACCGTCTGCGCGTGGCTGTGCAGGTCGATGAAGCCCGGTGCGAGCACGCGATTCGAGACGTCGACGACCACGTTCCCGGCCAGGCGATCCGCCGCGACGGCCGCGATCCGGCCGTCGCTGATGCCGACATGGCGCACCCCGTCCAGCCCGGTTTCCGGGTCGATCACCTGCGCGCCCGCCAGGACTAGTTCGAAATGCTGTTCGCCACCAACCATGCGAAGCAGCGTCGGAGAAACCTCATCACAAGAACCGCATAACGATGGATATCCGCGCCTGATCCGGTTTAGATGTTGGAAAACGACGCAGCCGTCACACGGCCGTCATACACGAGGATGGTGCGGGGTGCTGGACGAAGTGGACCTTGCGCTGGTAGACGCCCTGCAGATCAACCCGCGAGCGAGCTGGACCGCGCTTGCCGAGGTGCTGGAGCTGGCACCCGTCACGCTGGCCCGCCGCTGGCAGCGGCTGACCGACGCCGGCGCCGCGTGGATCACCGTGGCGCTGGGCAACAGCTCCTCGAAAGGCGCGACCGTCGAGTTCGCCTGCGCACCGGGTACTGCGGTGCAGGTCGCCAAGCGGCTCGCCGAGTTGCCTCACGTGATCACCGTCGGCGTGACCACCGGCGAGTACCAGGTGTTCGCGCTCATCATGGCGCCGACGCTGGGCGCGATCTCCAACGTGCTGCTGCGGACCCTGCCGCTGCCGAAGGAGGTCACCAAGGTCCGCAGCCACGTCTTCGGAAGCACCTTCGGCGGCATCATCTGGCGGCTTGGCGTGATGAACCGCAGCCAGGCCGAGCAGGTCCGGGAGTCCGTGGGTCCGCCGCCGCGGGAGATCCGTCCGTTCGGCGCCGCCGACCGCGCCCTGTTCCTGGCGCTCGGCCACGACGGCCGCCGCAGCTACGCAAGCCTGGCAAGCGAGCTGAACGCCTCGCCCCAGGCTGTGAAGCGCCGCCTCGACCGGCTCCGCCGACACGGCGACATAGCATTCCGCTGCGACGTGGCCCGACCGCTGGCGGGCTGGCACACGATGGCTCTGCTGTGGCTGGCGGTTCCCGACACCGAGGTGCAACGCATCGGCAAATCCCTTGGCAGCTGGCCGGAAACCAGGCACTGCGCGGCGGTGACGAGCCCGACGAACCTAGGCCTGATCGTTGGCCTGCGCTCCCTGAACCACCTGGACGACCTGCTGATCCGAATCGCCCACGAACACCCCGACACCAAGGTGGTGGACCGCAAACTAGTCCTGCAGACGACGAAGGTCCACGGACGCATCCTCGACGACCAAGGCCGAAGCACCCGAGTCGTCCCGGTAGACCCCTGGGCAGCCCTCCCGACCTGACGCGCCCGCGAGCGTCTTTTTGTCGCTATAAGCCGCTATAAGCCGCTATAGCGCCTGACAAAACGGCCTCTGCAGCAACCAAAAGCGCTCTGACGATCAACAGCAACCACACCACGTCGGCCACGAACCCGTGCTTCGATCCGAAACAACCAGCCCAAACTGCCCCACCAAGCCACCCAGAACCAAATCCCACATCAGCACAGTTCCAAACCCAGGCGAGCCGAGCCCTCCCTGAATGTGAGAGACCAGGAAAACCGACCATCGCAGCGCGGTGAGCTGGGGCAGGCCCCCGAAATGGTCCGAGAACGAGAAAGGCGAGGGCCCTGTGCGAGCACTCGCCTTCCACGAAGTGGAGGTGCCGGGAATCGAACCCGGGTCCTCCGTCGCCTCACCAAGACTTCTCCGTGCGCAGTCCGCTGTGTCTCTACTCGGCTTCACCGGTCTCGCGAACTAGCCGGTGTGACAAGCCCAGTCGCTGTTGGATGTCCCACCAGGTCCCGCGACCGGACCTGGCGGTAAGAGCCTCCTAGCTGATGCCGGATCCCGGGTCGGAGGCAGTCCCGGTCCGACAGAGTCGCTCCTCGCTCAGGCGGCGAGGGCGAACTCGCGCTGACTCTTGTCGGCGCTTATTCAATTGCGGCGACGCTCACGGTGGTCTCCCGCCTGCACCGGCACGCTTCCCTTGGATCAACGTACGGAGTCGAAACCGTTCACCCCCTTGCTGCCGGCTCGACTTTCGAACCGGTGTACACCAGGATAGCGCCTCGCCCCCCGGCGATCATTCCCATATCCCTCAAACGATCAAGTTCATAACCCGAGCAGCATAGATGGCGTGTCGTGCAGCACGGCGCGCAGGAAGTCCGCGCCGAGCCGGTCATCGGCTTCGGCCCAGCTCGCGATGGCCGCGAGCTGCTCTGCGTACGGGTAGGGGATGTTCGGGAAGTCGGTGCCCAGCACGATCCGGTCGGCGTGCGCGGCCAGCCTGGCCGACCAGTCCGCAGGCAGCGGGGCGATTCGTTCGGTGAAGGCGACGCCGACCATCGTGGTGTCGAGGTGAACGCCCGAATAGCGCTCCACGAGGTCCAGCGCCGCCGCGTAGTCGGGCATTCCCGCGTGCGCCAGCACCGCGACCAGTCGCGGGTGGCGCCGCAGCACGCCCTCGAACACGTCTAGCCCGGTGTGCCGGCCCTTCAGCGGGCCGTCGCCGCAATGCACCACGATCGGCACACCCGTCTCGGTGAGCAACCCCCAAGCGGGATCGAGCAATGCGTCGCGCGGGTCGAAAGCACCGACCTGGACGTGCGCCTTCACGCACCGCGCACCGGCATCGATCGCTTTGGCCAGGTAGTCCGCGACCGACGGCTCCGGGAAGATCGTCGCCGTCGGCACCGCGTCGGGTGTGCGGTCGGCGAAGTCGAGCGCCCAGTCGGTCAGCCAGGCCGCCATGTCCGGCCGGTGCGCGTAGACCAGCGGCGCGAAGGTCATCACCCCGAGATCGCGGAGCACCTGGATTCGGGCTTCCTCCGTGTGCCGGTAGTGGATCGGCCACTCGAAGCCGTAATGCGTGGTCCCCTCATCGAAGTAGGCCCAGACCTTGCGCAGCACCCGCTCTGGCAGGAAGTGCGTGTGAATGTCGACCAAGCCGGGCAGCCCCAACTCGGAGGTCCAGGCCTGGACCTCCGAATCGTTGCGCGGCGGCACTAACGCATGCCCTTGCGCGCGCGCCCGATGGCCTTCTGCATCTCCCGGTCCGCGTCGCGCTTGGCCAGGTCCTGGCGCTTGTCGTGAGCCTTCTTGCCTCGCGCGAGGGCGAGTTCGACCTTCGCCTTGCCGTCGCTGAAGTACAGCGACATCGGGATCAGGCTCAGCCCGCTCTCTTTGATCTTGCCGATCAGACGGAGAATCTCGTGCTTGTGCAGCAGCAGCTTGCGGGACCGGCGCGGCTCGTGGTTGGTCCACGTCCCCTCGGTGTACTCGGGGATGTGCACGTTGCGCAGCCAGACCTCGCCGTCGTCGACGGTGGCGAATCCGTCAACCAGCTGCGCCTTGCCCTGCCGCAGGCTCTTGACCTCGGTGCCGGTCAGCACGATGCCGGTCTCGTAGGTGTCCAGCACCGCCCAGTCGTGCCGCGCCTTGCGGTTCTGCGCGATGACCTTGCGGCCGCGTTCCTTCACCATACGAACAACTCTAGCTTTCGTGTCACGTGACTTTCGGTATCGCGGTTCGCGTTGCGAACCGCGGTACCGGTAACCCGCTACAGACGGACGTAGAGGCGCAGCGTGACGTAGCCGGTGACCGCCGAGACGGCCGCCGCGACGAGCAGCAGGATCGGCGAGACCAAGACGATGTCGCCCCATTCCACGCGGGGGATGATGCCGGTGCCGAACACCGGCGATAGGGCCCGGTCGAGGAATGCCACCTTGATGACGACGAGGCCGATGATTCCCAGGAACGCACCGATGAGACCCGAGACCACCGCCTCCAGCAAGAACGGCAACTGCGTGTACCAGCGGGTGGCACCCACCAAGCGCATGATGCCGGTCTCAGTGCGCCGAGTGAACGCCGAGAGCTGGATCGTGTTGGAAATCAGCAGCAGTGCGGCGAGCGCCTGGACCAGCGCGATGAAGAACGCGCCATTGCGGACGACATTTAGGCCGTCGAACAGCCGGTTGAGATAATCGGCCTGGTTGACGACGCTGTCCACACCGGGACGCCCGCTGAACTGCTGCTGCAGCGCCGGGAAGCGCTCTTGGTCGGCCAGCTTGACGCGCAGCGAGGCCGGCATCGCCTCGGCGCGGGCGACGTCGCGCAGCTCCGGCTGTGACTCGAAGACCTTGTTGAAGTTCTCGAACGCCTTTTGCCGGTTCTCGAAGGCCACCGACTCCACGCCGGGCACGCGCTTGAGGTCGGCCATGAGGTTCGCGCAGGGCTGCTGGGTGCAGTCGTTGTCGTTGGCGCTGACGTCGTCAGTCATGAACACCACGACCTCGACGCGGTCCTGGTAGGTCTCCTGCATCTTGTCGATCATCCGGACCACGAGGAGACCGCCGCCGAGCAGACCGACCGAGATGGCGGTCGTCAGGATCATCGCGATGGTCATCGTCACGTTGCGCCGAAGGCCGTTGACGACCTCGCTGAATACGAAGCTCGCGCGCATCTTGTGTCAGCTTTCCTGCCGGTCGGGGGTGTTGTCCTCAGGTGCGGGGTCGGGCGCTGTCGGGGCTAGCGGCCGACGCCGTAGACGCCGCGCGCATCGTCGCGGATGACCCGGCCGAGGCTGAGCTCGACGACGCGGCGCCGCATCGAGTCGACGATGGAGTGGTCGTGCGTGGCCATGACCACCGTGGTGCCGGTGCGGTTGATCCGCTCCAGCAGCAACATGATGTCCTGGCTGGTGTCGGGGTCGAGGTTTCCGGTCGGCTCGTCGCAGAGCAGCACCAGCGGCCGGTTGACGAAGGCACGCGCGATCGCCACGCGCTGCTGCTCACCACCGGAAAGCTCGTGGGGCATCCGGTCGGCCTTGCCCTCGAGGCCGACCAGCTGCAGCACCTGGGGCACCACTCGGCGGATGTCGTTGCCGGGCTTGCCGATCACTTCCAGCGCGAACGCGACGTTCTCCGCGACGGTCTTGTTATTCAGCAGCCGGAAGTCCTGGAACACGCAGCCGATGCGCTGGCGCAGCCGGGGGACGCGGCGCCGCGGCAGTTTCGCGACGTTCCAGTCGGCGACGAAGACCCGTCCGCGGGTGGGCACGTCCTCACGCAGCAGCAGTCGCATGAACGTCGACTTGCCGGACCCGGAGGGCCCGATGAGGAACACGAACTCGCCCTTTTCGATGCCCACCGAGACATCGTCGAGAGCGGGCCTGGTCGACGTCTTGTACGTCTTGGACACGTGCTCAAGGCGGATCACGGGGCGTGAGTTTACCTGCGACCGTTAGGGGGACATCACTCACCCAGACCGGCGGCTGCACCGGCGATCACCTGCGGGTTCATTGTCGACCAGGGCCTTGCGCGCGGTACTGGTCAGGCCACGCTCTGCTGCTGGCGGCGCCAGCGGATGCCGGCCTCCAGGAATCCGTCGATGTCGCCGTCGAGCACCGCGTCGGGGTTGCCGACCTCGTGCTCGGTCCGTAGGTCCTTGACCATCTGGTACGGGTGCAGCACGTAGGAACGCATCTGGTTGCCCCAGCTCGACCCGCTGTCTTTGAGGGCGTCCAGCTCGGCGCGCTCCTCCTCCTTCTTGCGGGCCAGCAGCTTGGACTGCAGGACGCGCATCGCGGCGGCCTTGTTCTGCAGCTGCGACTTCTCGTTCTGGCAGGACACCACGATGCCGGTCGGGATGTGCGTGATGCGCACGGCGGAGTCGGTGGTGTTCACGCTCTGCCCGCCGGGGCCGGAGGAGCGGAAGACGTCGACCCGGATGTCCTTCTCCGGGATGTCGACGTGGTCGGTCTCCTCCACGACCGGCAGCACCTCGACGCCGGCAAAGGAGGTCTGCCGCCGGCCCTGGTTGTCGAACGGCGAGATCCGCACCAGCCGATGGGTGCCCTGCTCGACCGAGAGGGTGCCGTAGGCGTAGGGGGCGTTGACCTGGAACGTGGCCGACTTCAGGCCGGCTTCTTCGGCGTAGGAGGTGTCGTAGACCTCCGCCGGGTAGGAGTGCCGTTCGGCCCAGCGCAGGTACATCCGCATCAGCATCTCGGCGAAGTCGGCCGCGTCGACGCCGCCGGCCTCGGCGCGGATGGTCACCATCGCCTCGCGCTGGTCGTACTCGCCGGAGAGCAGCGTGCGCACCTCGAGGGCTTCGAGGTCCTTCTTGAGGCGGTCCCGCTCCCCGTCGGCCTCAGACAGCCCGGCCGAATCGTCTTCGTCTTCGCTGAGCTCGTAGAGCACTTCGAGGTCTTCGAGGCGCTGCCGCAGCTCGGTGATCTTGCGCAGTTCGGCCTGGCGATGCACGAGCTGGCTGCTGACCCTCTGCGCGTGCTCGACGTCGTCCCACAGGTCCGGCTTGGCGGCCTCGGCCTCGAGCTCACCGATATTCGCGCGCAGCGCGGACAGATCCATCACGCTCTCGATGCCTTCGAGGGTGTTGGACAGTTCTTTGAGCGAGGCAGCGACGTCGGGATTCACAGTGCTCAGCGTACTTCACCGAGCACGGGCCGCCCACGAGGACGGCCCGTTTCGGCCGTGAGTGGTTCCGGCCATCGAGGTGACCACCGCCACTCACGACGGTTTGGCCCGGTAACTCAGTCCGGAATCGAGTCCAGCAGCTTGATGATCGCCCGGTTGTAGGACACGGTGAAGTCCGCGGCCGCCTTCTCGTACGGGTCGGTCGCGGCCTTGGCGGCATTCCTCGCCTCGTCCATCTTCACCGCGTACTGGGCGCGGGCCGACTCGACCAGTCCGGAGCGCTGCTTCGGCGTCAGCGAACCCGAGTAGACGAGCCGGAGGATCAGCGGGCTGCGGACGTTGTCCGGCCCCGGTTCGGTGTTCAGCCACGACTTGAAGGCGCGCTTACCCGCAGCCGTGATCGCGTATTGCTGGCTGGAGCGCGGACCCTGCTTGCCGAGGCGCAGCAGGCCGGCGTCGGTCAGCGCGGGCAGCTCGCGGTAAACCTGGCTGCGGGTCACGCTGAAGAACCCTCCGAAGCGCTCGGTGGCGGCAGCAACCAGCTGGCCACCGGTCTTCGGACCTTCGTGCAGTAGTCCCAACAGGGCAGCGGATGTCGCATTCAGCTCGGTCACAACTGCCACGGTGCCATGCCTCCGCGCCGCTGTCCACAGTGGTCCCCAGTTCTGTCCACAGTGGTTGCAGTGGACTGGTCCAAGTGGACGAACGATTGCGCCATTGGCGCGCGCTCCGGACGACTGGCGGCGCGGCCCCACCGGACACGGGGCGCACACGTCCGCCGTCGCATGTCTGCACATATTGCGACGAGGATTCCCACGGTTCGCCTGGATGGGGGGTCTTCGCGGCGCAATGAGGTGCTATCGGGTTGTGGAGTTGCACAACTACGGCAAGTCACTAGCAATCTGCACTTGGCCGACAAGTTGGCGGCCGATGAGCGGCCGATTCAGGAGGTGCTGGGCGTGCATCGCAGTTGGTTGCGCACCAAGGTCAACGAGGGCAAGACGAAGATGACCAACAAGGTCACCGAACAAGCCAAACGAGCCAGGTCACTAGTACCCGTGCAGAGAGAAGGCGAAACAGACGCCTGCATGGTGTGCGGACGAGCGATGCGCCCGGCAGGAGTGGTGCGAGGGGAAGGAAGGGTCTGCTCCCCCACTTGCGCCCGCCAATGGGCCGAAGGCCTCAAATAACCGCAAGTCCCGAGCAAAACGGAAAAGCCCCCGACTTTGGTCGGGGGCTTTTCCGTTAGTAGCGGGGACAGGATTCGAACCTGCGACCTCTGGGTTATGAGCCCAGCGAGCTACCGAGCTGCTCCACCCCGCGCCGTCTGCGTTTTTCTGTTGTACGGAGTACTTTACACACCCCCAAAACCCCCGGAACACGGGGGTCCCCAAAACCCCGAAACACCATCCCACCAGCAAAAACCCAAACCAAGCCGACGACGGCCACCCAACACGCCCAAGAGCCGAGAAGCACCCCAACACAAAGTCCGCCTCAAGTCGCCACCACAAGCCCACGCACAACGAACGAAAAGTCTGGTCCAGACCGCAGGCGGGGAACGCTTCCCAACAAGCCGACGAAGAGCGACACCGCACCTTGGATGCCTACGGGGGCCGGGCCCCGTAAAGAAACAAAGACAAAGGAAAAGGCCCCCGGCTGCGCCGGGGGCCTTGACCGTCCAAATAGTAGCGGGGACAGGATTCGAACCTGCGACCTCTGGGTTATGAGCCCAGCGAGCTACCGAGCTGCTCCACCCCGCGTCGTTGTGTACCCAACTTTACGGGCTAATGAAGCCCAATGCAAATCGCCAGGCCACAGAAGTGACGCACGCCATTCGCGCTCGATCGGCCCCCTGGAAAAGCGACGGGGCGGAGACCTCCTGCACGGTCCCCGCCCCGGTCGTCGGCGTCGATCAGCCGCCGCTGCCCTGTGCCTGCTCGAAGCGCTTGACCGCGTCGTCGAGCTGCTGGTAAGCCGCGCCGAGGTCGGCGAAGTTGCCGGACTGCTGGGCCGCCCGGACGTGCTCCAGGGCCGCCCTGATGTCCGTCACCGCCTGGGACAGCTGGGGGGCGCTGCCGGGCGCCAGCGGCTGCTGGTTCTGCGCCGGTGGCGGCTGCTGACCGTTCTGGCCCGGGTTGGTGGCCTGCCCCGCCCCGGAGCCGAACACCTGCTCCAGCGCTCCGGCCAGGGTCTCGGAGAAGCCGACCTTGCCGCCGAAGGACACCAGCACCCGCGCCAGCTGCGGGTAGGAGTTCTGCTCGTTGCGCTGGATGTAGATCGGCTCGACGTAGAGCAGACCGCCCGCGACCGGGAGGGTCAGCAGGTTGCCGAAGATCGCGGTCACGTTCGGGTTGTTGAACAGCGTCCGGTTCTCGGTGACCGCGGGCGTCGACTCCATCTGGTTCTGGACCTGATTCGGGCCCGGTGTCGAGTTGTTGGTCGGCAGCCGCAGCACCGTGAGCTTGCCGTAGCTGTTGGGCTCGGAGGACGCCGAGACCCAGGCCGCCAGGTTTTCGCGGCGCAGCGCGGTGAGCGCGCTGGTCAGCTGGAACTCGGGCCTGTCCTGGCCTTGGACCTGCGCGAGCACGTAGTACGGGGGCTGCTGCCCCGCGGTCGCGGCGGCGTTACCGCGGCCGGTCGGGTCGGACGGCACCTGCCAGAAGGTCTGGTTGGAGAAGAAGTCGCCCGGATTGTCGACGTGGTACTGGGTGAGCAGCGCGCGCTGCACCTTGAAGATGTCCTCCGGGTACCGGAAGTGGTCGCGCAGCTCGGGGCTGATCGCGCTTTGCGGCTTGACCACACCCGGGAAGACGCCTTCCCAGGCCTTGAGGACCGGGTCCTTGTCATCGACCGAGTAGAGGTCGACGGTGCCGTCGTAGGCGTCGACGGTCGCCTTCACCGAGTTGCGGAGGTAGTTGATCTGCTGGTTGGGCTGCCGCTCGACACCGGTGAGGGTGTCGTTGGTGGCCTGACCGAGCTCGGTCAGCTCCGAGTACGGGTAGTTGTTCAGCGTCGTGTAGCCGTCGACGATCCACTTGATCTTGCCGTCGACCACGGACGGGTACGGGTCACCGTCGAGCTTGAGCCACGGCGCGACCTTCTGCACCCGGTCCCGCGGGTTCCGCTCGTAGATGATCTTTGAGTTGTCCCCGATCGTCCCGCTGAACAGGAAGTTCCGCTCGCCGTAGTAGGCGGCGAACACCATGCGCTGGAACAGGTTGCCGACCGGGACACCGCCCGCGCCCGTGTAGGTGTACTGCTGCTGGTCGGTGTCGTACTCGCGGGGCGCCTCACCGGGGTTGCCGCCGACGATCGCGTAGTCGTTGCGCCCCACCAACTCGCCGTAGTACACCCGCGGCTGCTTGACCGGGATCGCGCCCTGGCCGTTGTTGGCCACGTCGCTAATCTGGAAGACCGGGTAGCCACCCTGGGTGGCGCCCTCCTTGAACGTCGAGTCGACCCGGTCGGCCGGCGCGGCGACGAAGCCGTTGCCGTGCGTGTAGACGGTGTGCCGGTTGATCCAGTTCTGCTGGTTCACAGCCAAACCGTCGGTGTTGATCTCGCGCAGCGCGACGAGGTAATCCCGCAGGTTGCCGTTGGAGTCCCGGTACCGGTCGACGTCCAGCTTGTCGGTGAACCCGTAGAAGTTGTACTGCTGGGTCAGCTGGGTGAACGTCGGGGCCAGCACGTTCGGGTCAAGCAACCGGATGTTCGGGATCGTGCCCTTGTCCGCGGCCACATCACTGGGCTGCAGCTGGGTCCGGCCCGGGTAGTCGACGAACTGGACGTTGGGCTCGCCGATGTTGAACGCCGCCTTCGTCGCCGCCAGGTTGCGCTCGATCGACTGCGCCTCCCGCTGGTTCGCGTTGGGGCGTACCGAGAACTGCTCCATCAGCGCCGGCCAGACCGCGCCGACCACGACGCTGGAAAGCACCAGCAGCACCGTGGCCAGCGCCGGGATCTGCAGGTTCTTCAGGAAGATCACGGCGAAGAACGCGATGGCGCAGAACACCGCGATGCACATCAGGATCAGCTTCGCGGGCATCACCGCGTTCAGGTCGGTGTAGCTGGCACCGGTGAACAGCGGGTTGCGCGAGGAAAGCAGCAGGTCGTAGCGGTCCAGGAAGTAGTCGACCGCCTTCAACAGCACGAACATGCCCGCCAGCACGGCCAGCTGGACGCGCGCGGGCATGGACAGCTGCCCGGAGCGGCCGGCGAGCCGGATGCCGCCGAAGATGTAGTGCGTGATCAGCGCGCCGATGAAGGACACGGTGACCGCGATGAACCCCCACGACAGCAGGAATCGCCAGAACGGCAGCTCGAAGGTGTAGAAGCTGATGTCTTTGCCGAACTCGGGATCGACCTGCCCGAACGGCACGCTGTTGAGGAACAGCTGCAAGGTCTGCCAGTCGGCCTGCGCGGCGAGTCCGCCGATCACGCCCACCACGATCGGTACCCCGAGCCCGAAGAGGCGGGAGCGCTCGGTGGCGACGGTGCGGTACCGGGCCAGCGGGTCCTCCGGGCCGCTGACCGGCACGAACACCGGCCGGGTGCGGAAAGCCAGCCAGAGGTTCAGGGCCAGCACGCCGCCGAGGAAGACGGTCGCGGCCACCCCTAGCCCAGCGCGGGACGCCAGTTGGGTGGTGAAGACCTGTCGGTAGCCGACCTCACCGAACCACAGCCAGTCCACGTAGGTGCTCAGCAATCGCGATCCGGCGATCAGGGCGACCAGCACGATGCCGCCCAGTATCAGCAGGATCCGGCTACGCCGGGACAGTTTCGGCATTCCTACCGGGGGCCGCATGGCCACAACGCACGCTCCTGGTGACGATCAGCAGGCCTTGGGCGATACCGGCGGACGGTCGCCCTCGTGATTTTCAACTCTACGGCCCCGTCGAGAAGTTCCTGGAAGGGGCTTCGCGAACTGGATTAAGCGGACATCTTTCGCTAGTCATCGGTTCGACCGACGGCAGGCTCCGACCCTGGTGATGCGACCATGTCGGTATGCCACCGGAGACCCCCGAAGACCTGGCCGCGGCGCTGACGTCGGCCGCCCGCGAGATCGAAGAGTTCGTCAACGCGGTGGGCTGGGACCAGCCCACCCAGGTGTTCGCCCTCGTGTCCACCGGCCGCCTGCTGGCCACCGAACCCGGTCTGGCCGACCAGCTCGACCCGAACGCGCCGCTGACCCCGATCGCGCAGGAGGCGCTGCCCGCCGAAGACCTCGCCGAGGCGCTGGGCCGCATCGAGTGGCCGGAGCAGGTGTCCGGCTGCGCGCTCGTGCAGGAAATCGTGGTGCTTCCGCCGGAAGCCGAAGCGGAGCTGTCCGGGGACGCCGAGGAGGCTCGGCAGCTCGCCGCGGAGCACCCGCAGCGCCGCGAGGCGCGACTGGTCGCGGCGGTGCTGCGAAACGGCGGCGAAGCGTGCGTGATGCGTCTGCGCGCGACCGACGCGGAATCCGGCGGTGAGGTGTTCCAGGACCCGTCGCTGGCCCCGAACCTGCTCACAGCCCTCCACGCCACATTCACGGAGTGACTCCTTCCGGTTTCAAGCGGGGGCCAGCGCGCTGATCCACGTTGAAGCCGGTCAGCAGCTGGCTGGGACCTGCCCGTTGCGCACCGCTTCGAGGGCTTTGGTCGCGTCGTCGAGGGTGGCGACCTTGGCGAGCTGCAGCCCCTCCGGGGCCTGGGACTTGGCCTCCGCGCAGTTGTCCGTCGGCACCAGGAAGGTCGTCGCGCCCGCTTCGCGGGCCTTGACCATCTTGAACGGGATGCCACCGATCGCCCCGACCTGACCGGTCGGGCTGATCTCCCCGGTGCCTGCTACGAACTTGCCGCCGTTGAGCTCGCCCGGGGTCAGCTTGTCGATTATCGCCAGGCTGAACATCAGCCCCGCCGACGGGCCGCCCACGTCGGCCAGGCTGATCTTGATGTCAAAGTTGACGTCTGGCCGCTCGATCGCGGCGACCCCCAGGAAGCCCTGCTGGTCGCCGTCCGGGGTCACGCCCAGCTGCACGTCCGCGACCTGTTCGGGCTGGTCCGCGTGCCGGAACCGGATCTCCGCCCGGTCACCGGGCTTGGTGCCGACGAGCGCCGCCCGCAGCGCCGCAGGTTCGGTCACCGGCTTGCCGTTGGCCGCCAGCAGGTGATCGCCGGGTTCCAGCACGCCATCCGCCGGGCTGCCCTTGACGACCTCGCCGACCAGCACCTTCGTCGGATAGCCGAGGTAGCGCAGGGCCGCGGTCTCCGCCGTGGTTTGCGAGTCGTTGAACGCCTTGGTGTTCTCCTGCTCGATCTGCTGCTCGCTCTTGTCCGGCGGGAAGTACAGCTCGCGCGGCGCCAGCGCGTACCGGCCGCTCACCCACAGCCCCACCGCGCCGAACAAGGACAGCTGATCGGTCACCGACACCGTCGTCATGTTCAGGTGGCCGTCGGTCGGGAAGGTCTGCTGACCGTCGATGCTGATGACCGGGACGTTCCCGTCGAGCCCGAGGGTGTCGTAGGTCGGCCCCGGCCCGAGCGCCACGTAGGGCACCCGGACGAACGCGCCGAGCAAGCCGAAGGCGACTACCAGTACGACGCTTGTCAGCAGCGTCCACGTGCGGCGGTTCACGAGGGGACAGCGTACGTGTTCGCCTCCACGGCGTGTTTAGACCTCACGGCCCGCAGACCCTGGCCAGCCAAGACGGCCCACGGCCTCCGGTGGTCAGAGCCGACAGGTCGTTCTTCCACTCCGCCCGCCGCATCGCACCAGAAGGCCACCCGTGAACCTTTTCGGTGTTCGCCTCGAGCGAGCTTCGGACACCTTCTATGGGGCGGCGCAAGCCGCGTACGGTGGAACTATGACCAACTTGCCGTTCGGGTTCAACTCGCAGGACCCCGACGACCCTGACAAGGGCGACTCGTCGCAAGGCCGCTCTGAGGGCGGCGCCGGAAACCCCGGTGACCTTCCCGGTTTCGGTTTCAGCGGCATGCCCGGACCGGGCGGCATGCCGAACTTCGACATCGGCCAGCTCGGCCAGATGTTGACCCAACTCGGCCAGGCGCTCAGCCACTCCGGCAGCGGTGGCTCCGGCCCGGTGAACTACGAGCTCGCCAAGCAGCTCGCGGTTCAGCAGTTGCACAGCAACCAGCGCACCGAGCGCCCCAGCCAAGAGCAGGTGAAGGCGATCGAGGACGCGGTCCGGCTAGCCGAGCTGTGGCTGGACGCCACCACCTCGCTGCCCGTCGGGGCCCGCTCGGTGCAGATCTGGTCGTCGGTGGACTGGGTGGAGAAGACCCTGCCCACCTGGCAGCGGCTGTGCGACCCGGTCGCGAAGCGGATGTCCAGCGCCTGGCTGGAGGCGCTGCCCGAGGAGGCCAAGCAGGCCGCCGGTCCGCTGCTGTCGATGCTGGGGCAGATGGGCGGAATGACCTTCGGTTCACAGCTGGGCAACGGTTTGGCCCAACTCGGCGGCGAGGTGCTGACGTCCACCGACGTCGGCCTGCCGCTGGGCCCAGCCGGTACCGCCGCCCTGCTGCCCGCCAACATCGAACGCTTCATCGAGGGCCTGGACCGGCCGATCAGCGAGGCGACCGTGTTCCTCGCCGCCCGCGAGGCCGCGCACCACCGCCTGTTCAGCCATGTCCCGTGGCTCGGCCAGCGGCTTTTGGCGACCGTGGAGGAGTACTCCCGCGGCATCCACATCGACACCTCAGCGCTGGAGGACCTGGCCGGGAAGATCGATCCGGCCAACCCGACCTCGATGGAGGAGCTGATGGGCTCCGGTGTCCTCGAGCCGAAGACCACCCCCGAGCAGCAGGCCGCGTTGAACCGGCTGGAGACGCTGCTGGCGCTGGTCGAGGGCTGGGTCGACGTGGTCGTCGCGGACGCTGTCGGCGAGCGGCTGCCGGGTGCCGGCGCGCTGGGCGAGACCGTCCGGCGGCGGCGGGCCAGTGGCGGACCGGCGGAGCAAACCTTCGCCACGCTCATCGGGCTGGAACTGCGGCCCCGCCGGATGCGGGACGCCGCGAACCTGTGGCGGCTGATGACGCAGCGGCACGGCATCGACAGCCGGGACCGGGTCTGGGACCACCCCGACCTGCTGCCGGAGAGCTCGGACCTGGACGAGCCGCTGGACTTCGCCGACCGTTGGGGCGCGGGTTCGGCAGACCTGGACGACCCGATCGCCGCGATCCGCCGCGCCGAGGCGGACGAGGCTGCGAAGTCCGACGACGAGGGCGACGACTCGTCGAAGCGCGACGGGAGCTGAGCCCCGGCGCCCTGCGAGCGGATGGGCACCTCCGGAAGCCCGGAGGTGCCTTTGGTCTGCACAGATTGACCGTTGATGCCTCAGACGCCTTCTCGGTCTCCGGGGAGCCCGGACTCGTGTATGACCCCCCAGCGTTGGGCCGTTCTCGCGGCAACCACCTCTGGGATATCCGCGGCCGTGCGAGTTGCGTGTGTGGCGGAAGAGAACAGCTGACCACCTGCGTTGAAGCCGCGTGACGTGCCGAAGCTGCGCGGGCTCTCAGCAGCCCGCCGGCGCTTCGGCTTCTTCCGCGTCGTCTTCCAGACCGATGCCGAGCTGGGTGGCCGCCGAGAGGCCTTCGAGGTACCCGATGGCCCGTTCTGTCTTCGGGTACCGACGCACCCACTTCCAGAAGTCGGCGCCGTGGCCGGGCACCAGCAGGTGCGCCAGCTCGTGCACGAGCACGTAATCGAGCACCCATCCGGGTACATCTCGGAGGCGCTGACTTACCCGAATGGTGGCCTCGCTGGGCGTGCAGGAAGCCCACCTCGTGCGCATCGGTGGCACCCACCGGACGCCCCGCGGTTGCGCCTGGCCGTCGAGATACTTCGCGGACAGCGCGCCGCACCGCTCGAGCAGCGCCTCGTCGGACTCCCGCGCGGGCGAGCGCCGACGAGTCTCACTGCGCTGCAGGCGGCTGAGCATGTCCGCCACCCAGCGCTTTTCCTCCGCGCGGCTCATCCGCGCTGGAAGCAGCACCACGATCTTGTCGCCGTCGCGATAAGCGCTCACCGTCTGTCGGCGGCGCTTGCTGCGGCGCACCTCGACCTGGGGTTCAGCCACGAGAGTGGACCTTAGCGAGTGGCCCCGACAAACGGTTCCCCAGGTGAGCCGATCCTCAGCACCTGCGCATCGCACCCCCCGAGGGATTACTCCGTTAAGTCGAACATGCGATGCTCTTAATGCATGCATGTCGAATGATCCACATGTACCGTTCCTCCAGCCGCCCGGACGAGGGCCGCAGACGACCCAGCGCCGACGCTGGATCACGACATGAAGGAGGGGAGCCGTGGCCGAGACGTACAACGGCTACTGCGTTAAGTGCCGGGAGAAGCGCGACTTTTCCGGTGAGGTCTCGGAGACCAACGGTCGCCGGATGGCCAAGGGCACCTGCCCGGTCTGCGGCACCAAGATGACCCGCATCCTCGGTAAGGCGTGACCGGGCACGGGTGGGCCGCCGCAGGGTCGCCCACCCGCCCGCACCACGCGACGCGCTTCGCCCCAGTGTTCGACAAGCGCCGGCCACGCGCCGGGGCGTTGAGGGGGTATACGCATATTCAGCGCGAATCGGCGGTTGCAAGGCTCGAAGTGCCTACTCGCTCCCTCTTGTTCGGCACAACGACGACTGCGCCCGGTGGCGCAAACATGGCATAGAACGCGTCGATCACGGCCCAAGGCGCCGCAGGAAACCTCTAGCATGTGACTGGGCTTCTCGGTTTCGAATCTTCGGACATCGAGAGGGTTTTCCTTCGCGCACCAAAGGAGAATTCGTGGCCGACATCCCCCGCCGGGCAGCACACCGCACCGCGAAACTCGCCAGTCTGCCGCTCGGTGTCGCAGGCCGTCTGGCCGCTGGTTGGGGGAAACGGCTCACCGGGCAGAACCCCGCGGAGATCAGCGCCGAGGTGTCGGCGAAGACCGCGGAGCAGTTGTTCGCGGTCCTGGGCCAGCTCAAAGGTGGCGCGATGAAGTTCGGCCAAGCCCTAAGCGTGTTCGAGGCGGCCGTGCCAGACGAAATGGCCGGCCCGTACCGCGAGGCACTGACCAAACTGCAGTCGGCGGCCCCGCCGATGCCCGCCAGCAGCGTGCACCGGGTGCTTGACGAGCAGCTCGGGCGCGCGTGGCGGAAGCGCTTCGCCGAGTTCGACGACACCCCGGCAGCGGCCGCGAGCATCGGGCAGGTGCACCGCGCGACCTGGCACGACGGACGCGAGGTCGCCGTCAAGGTGCAGTACCCCGGCGCGGACGAGGCGTTGCGCTCCGATCTGCGCCAGCTGATGCGCTTCTCCCGGCTCTTCCAGTCCTTGGCGCCCGGCGCCGAGGTCAAGCCACTGCTGGCGGAACTGCGGGACAGCATGGTCGAGGAACTCGACTACCGCACCGAGGCCGACAACCAGCGGGCGTTCGCCAAGGTGTTCCACGGCGATGACGACGTCCGGGTGCCGGCCGTGGTCGCCAGTGCCCCGAGGGTGGTCGTCACGGAATGGGTGACGGGCAAGCCGTACGCGCGGATCATCGCCGACGGCGACCGTGCGGAACGCGATGCGGCGGGTCGGCTGCTCGTCGAGTTCCACTACTCCGCGCCAGCCCGGGTGGGCCTGCTGCACGCTGACCCGCATCCCGGCAACTTCATGCTGCTGCCGGACGGCAAGCTCGGCGTGATCGACTTCGGCGCGGTCTCCCGGCTGCCCGGCGGCCTGCCCGCGACGTTCGGCCGCATGATCCGGCTCGCACTGGAGGACAGGCCCGCGCAGCTGCTGGAACTGCTGCGGGCGGAGCGGTTCGTGCAGGGCGACCGGGAGATCCAGGCCGAGGATGTGCTGGCCTACCTGGCGCCGTTCGTGGACCCGGCCCGGACGCCGACGTTCCACTTCACCCGGCGCTGGTTGCAGCGCCAGGCGGAGCGGGTCGGCGACATGCGCAGCCCGGACTTCCGGACCGGGCGCTCGCTGAACCTGCCGCCGGACTACCTGCTGATCCACCGGGTCACGCTCGGCGCGACCGGAATCCTGTGCCAGCTCGACGCGGAGGTCGAGGCCCGCGACATCATCGCCCGTTGGCAGCCGGGCTTCAGCGACTGACCCCGGCGCTGGGTCTTCCGCCGGGAAAGCGCGATCACTGGTCGGCTCAGGCCTCAGGTCGGGTGCCGAGGTGGACGGTGTTGGCCGTGAGGTAGTACACGTCGTCGCGATTCCCGGCGTAGTGCTCGCCCGACTCGTCGAGCAGCTGGTCGAGCGCAGCCAGATCCGCTGGTCCCACGCGGTTCTCAGCGTCCCGGCGGAGGAACTGCAACCGGCGCAGCACCGCCCGGCGGGCGGCTCCGGAAACCGGAGCCGGACGATCCACGAGGTAGCTCCACGACCGCACCTCGTCCAGACCGACCTCGGACAGGGCCTTCCCCCACCCCATTTGCAGCCGGACCGAGCCGGTCATCTCCGCCCGCATCTGCCGGAACCAGTCCTCGCGGCCGGCGATCAACCGGGCCTCCAGACCCGGCTCTCCGAGGCCGACGTCTGGCGGCAGCACCCTCGTTTCGAGCCCGAACTCGACGACCGCCAGCCGCCCGCCCGGGCGCACCAGCTTCGCGAGGCGGCGCAGCCCGGCCAGCTGGTCAGGCAGGTGGTGCACGACGAACGCCGCGAAAACCAGGTCGGCCTGGACCACAGCCCCGGCCCGTTCGAGGGCTTCGACCAACGAGTCCTCGGCGGCGTCCGCCTCAACGGCGTGGACCTCCACCCGGTCGGAAACCCGCTTGACGCGGTCACTGGCCGCCGCGAGTAGCTGCGGTGCCGCGTCCACGACGGTCAGCACTCCGCCCGAGTCCGCCAGCGCCGCCGCGAACGCCGCCGCCGTCCCGCCCGCCCCTGCACCGACCTCGATCAGGGCGCGATCGGTGGGGCGCAGCAGTTGGGCGACGAGTTCAGCGATCTCCGGTGCGTTTAGCTCGTCGCCGTCGCGGAGTCGCTGCAGGTGCTCGTCCCAGTCGATGTTGTCGTGCGAATGTCCGGCCACGGGGCATCACGATACGGCCAATGCTCCGGCATGGGCTTGGAGCTTTCAAGGTGCGCGAACCGTCGAGCGCGCATCGAGGTTCGTTCTGCGGAGCTGATTCCCAGCCGTCGCCACGACCGCGGGGTTCCCGACCGGTGTGCCCGGCCGGGAACCGTCCGAATGAGACGGCGACTGGAAATCCGTTTCGGTGCGGGCTGATTCAGCGCCGCGCGACTACCTTCGCCCGCTGAGCCGATCTCGGCCTCGCCGGGCTCAAGAACATCGCGCTGCGCGTTCCGCGCGGCGACCGGCGTAATCGGCGAGCCAACGCCACCAGCGGCCGGCGGATATCTGCCGAGCCAGCCGTTGTCGGTGCGCTTCGTCCATCAGCTCGTTACTTCGTATCCGGGACAAGTCCTCGGGCATCAACATTCGTACCTCGTCCTTCATCCGGGTATCGGTGATGGGTGCGGGAATTCGGTCGTAGGTCATGCCGCCCGCTCCTGACTTCGTCGCTCGGCCGCGGCGGCGGCCGGTGCCCCGGTCGGCAGCGGGTGCTTGCGGGGGCGGCCGCGGGGGCGCTTGCGGGCGACCACCGCGCCTCGCTCGAAGATCTCGCCGCCCCAGACCCCCCACGGCTCGCTGCGGGAGAGCGCACCGGCCAGGCATTCGGTCTTGATCGGGCAGTCGGCGCACAGCGACTTGGCCTGATCCAGCTCCCGCGGGTTCTCGGCGAACCACAGGTCCGGGTCCTGACGGCAGGGCAGGCTGCTGTCCAGCGCCGTCGCGGAGCTGTCGAAGAGGCCGGCCACGGTGTCCCCGTCCGGCAGCAAGCCCTCGCCCGCGCTTGCTATCGGCACACTCGCGGTCAACATGAAACTTCCTCCTGTAGTCGGTCGGCAGCAGTTTGTGGTTGTGGATGGCGGAAACCAGGACAACGCCGAGCGGTCGAATTCGAGCAGGATCAACCCCGCCGGGTCGTTCCCGG